>JASHQO010000520.1 GCA_030039105.1 Xanthobacteraceae bacterium | reverse complement strand
TCTCGATGTTCGGTATCAAAGGCATCGGCGAGAACGGCGCCATCGGCCCACCGGCGGCGATCGTCAATGCGGTCAACGACGCGCTGCGGCCGCTCGGCGCGGCGGTGTTCGAGACGCCGATTTCGGCGGCGCGCGTCCGTGAAGCGATTACGCGGGCGCGCTCCGCTAAGCGTTGAGCTTCAGCAAGCGATCGGCATTGCCGTGAGCGAATTTCGCGAGGTCGGCGGGCGACAGCGGCAGCTTGTCCAGGAACGCGCGGCCGTCGGCGTTGCTGGCGTAAGGATAGTCCACCGAGAACATCAGCCGGTCGATGCCGAAGGTTTCGAGCGCCGCGACGAACGGCGGGTTGGTGAAAAAGCCGGCCGACGTGATGTAGACTTGGTCGGTGATGGTCTTGGCCAGCGGCCGCGACAGGAATGACAGCTCGTTGCGGAATTGATGCTCGCAGCGCGCCAGCATCGCCGGCAGGCCCTCGCCCATATGGCCGATGATGAAATTGAGCTTCGGGTACTTGTCCATGGCGCCCGATACCGCAAGCCGCATGACGTGCAGCGCGACCTCGTAGTGCCAGCCCCAGGCGAAGGTGGCGAGGCCGAAATTGATGTTCTTCGAAAAGCCCTCGTAATAGGCCTTGCGTATGTCGGCGGGCGGCATGCCCGGGTGGATGTAGATCGGCACGTCGAGCTGCTCCGCCCGCGCCAATAGCGGCGCAAATTTCGGATCGTCGAGAAAGGCGCCACCGATCGTCCCGCTGATCAAAGCGCCCTTGAAGCCGTATTGCGTGACGGTGCGCTCCAATTCATCGGCTGCGGCTTCCGGGATGCTCGCCGCCAGATGCGCGAATGCGGCAAAGCGATCGGGCCGCTCGGCAATTTTCTTGGCAAAGCCGTCGTTGAACTTTTGCGCAAAGGCGATCGCCTCCTTGCCCTCGAACTGATCGGCACTCGGCGTGATGTGGATGCCCGCCTTCGACAGCACCTGGACGGTGATGCCGTTGCGGTCCATGTCGGCGAGCCGACCGGCGCCGATATCGGTCATCTTGTCGGCGGCGTCGGCAACGACGGCCGGCGCATTGCCGGCGATGGGCGGCCCGGCCGGGTTCTGGACGCCCGGAATGAGCAGGCTGAAATGTTCTTCGAGCGTGACAATGCGCATCTTGTCTCCAGGCGCCATCGCATTTCGCTGCGCCATGCTATGACAAGCGCATCGGCGTTGTCAGGAGGCGTTCAACGATGAGACAATTCGCGTTTGGCATAGCCTGCATCGCGCGCGTATCCATAGCGATCGACGATGCTGCGCAGGCCGCGGACTGCAAAATTGATTATTTCAAGAAGCCGATCGAGATCCACGGCACCGCGGCAACGACGACCGTGCCGATGACCAGCGCCAGCATGTAGCCCCAGATCGGCCGCATGCCATCGGCCGGCTCGACCCGGCCGATGGCGCAGGCCGCGTAGTAGCCGACCCCGAACGGCGGGGCGAATAGGCCGATGCCCATGGCAAGGATCACGACCATCGCATAGTGCACCTCGTGGATGCCGACCGCTTTGGCGATTGGAAACAACAACGGACCGAACAGCACGATCGCCGGAATCCCCTCGAGCACCGAGCCGAGCACGACGAAGGCGGCGATCGATGCGGCCATGAAGGTTGCGGCGCCGCCTGGCAGCCCGGTCATCGCCGCGGCGAGCGAGCGCGAGAACCCGGATTGGGTGAGACCCCAGGCCATGCCCGTTGCGGTGCCGATGATCAGCAGGATCGCCCCCGACAGGCACGCCGTCGACACCAGCATCGACTTCAGCGCGGCCCAGTCGAAGCGACGATAGACGAAGAGGCCAACCATGGCCGAATAGACGATACCGATGGTCGAGACTTCGGTGGCAGTGGCGACGCCTTCGACGACGGCGGCGCGGATCAGGAACGGCAGCGCCAGCGCCGGCAGCGCTATGACAAACGTGCGACCGATCTCTCCCGCGCGAGCGCGCTTGACGTGGGCAAGATCGTCGCCCCGATAGCGCCAGCGCACGACGAAGCAAAGCAGGATCGCCAAGACCACGCCCGGCAACAGGCCGCCGGTGAACAGTGCGGCGATCGACACGCCGGTGACCGAGCCGATGGTGATCAGCACCAGGCTCGGCGGGATGGTCTCGGTCTGCGCCCCGGTCGCGGACAACAAGGCGACCAAGTCGCCCGGCTTGGCGCCGCGGTCCTTCATTTCCGGAAACAGCACCGGCGCCACGGCGGCCATGTCGGCGGCCTTGGAGCCGGAAATGCCGGACACCAGATACATCGCGGCGACCAGCACATAGTGCAGCCCGCCGCGGATATGGCCGAGCAGGCTTGCGAGAAACGCCACCATGGCCTGCGCCATCCCGGTCATCTCGATGAGCAGGCCGAGGAAGACGAACAGCGGCACCGCCAGCAGAATGAGATGGCTCATGCCCTCGTCCATGCGGCCGACCAGGACCATGAGCGGCGTGTGGGTCGACAGTGCGAGATAGCCAAAAACGGCGAGGCCGAAGGCGAACGCAATCGGCACGCCGGCGAACACGGTCGCGGCAACCACGCCGACGAAGAAGATCAGAAGGTTGAGATTGCCGAGCTGATGGAAGATCGGCGCGGCGAGCCAGAACAACGCGACGACAGCCGCGGTCGCACCGACCGAGATCGCAATCGCTCGCGGCGATTGGGCGCGCGTCAATCGCAGAAGCGCGAAGATCGCCATCAGCACCGTGCCGCACGGCAGAGCCGCAGCACGCCAGACGCTGTTGAGCCCCAGCGCAGGCGTGGTGATGAATGTTTCATCCTGCGCGTATTGATACGACGGCCAGACGATCAGCAGCAGAAACGCCAGCGCAGCGCAAGTTGCGAACAGATCGAACGTCGCCCGGCTCGGCGGCGGCAGGATCGAGGTAGCCGCGGCCATGCGCATATGCTCGTTGCGGCGGAATGCGATTACCGCACCAAGCATCGCAAGCCACAGAAACAGGATCGACGCTAACTCGTCGGACCAGACCAGCGGATGATCGAGACCGTAACGCGCGACCACGCCGCTGAACAGAATGACGATCTCGGCCACAACCAGCGCTGCAGCCAAAATCTCAACAATTGCGCCAAGCAAAGCCTCGAGTGCGGTCGCCGCGTAGCGCACGATCGGTTACGCGAGCTTGCCGACCGATTTCTCCAGGATCGACCAGGCTTCCTCGCCGTACTTGGCTTTCCACTGGGTATAAAAACCGGCGGATCGCAGCTTGTCGCGGAACGGCGCTGGATCGGGCTGATTGAAGACGAGCCCTTTCGCGGTCAAATCCTGCTGCAAGCTGGCATTCAGCTTGGCAACGTCCTCGCGCTCTTTGACCGCGGCAGCGTTGACGTATTTGGCGACAATGGCGCGCACGTCGTCGGGCAGCGCCTGCCAGGCGCGGCGGTTGGCCAGGAACCAGAAGCCGTCCCACATGTGATTGGTCAGCGAGCAGTACTTCTGCACCTCGTAGAGCTTGGCGGTGGAGATGATAGCCAGCGGATTTTCCTGCCCGTCGACGATCTTGGTCTGCAGCGCCGAATAGACCTCGTTGAAGTTGATCGACGTGGGAGAGGCCCCGAACGCTTCGAACATCGAGGTCCATAGCGGCGATGGTGGCACCCGGATCTTAAAACCCCTCAGGTCGTCCGGCGACACGATCGGCTTGGTCGAGGTCGTGGTCTGGCGGAAACCGTTGTCCCAAATCTTCTCCATGACGTCGAGGTTGGCCTTTTCGATCTGGGCGCGCACGTAGGCGCCAAGATCGCCGTCCATGGCCTTCCACACGGCGTCGTAGTTCGGAAACGCGAAGCCCATGCCGTTGATCGAAGCCGGCAATACCAGCGTCGACAGGATCAGGCCGGAAAGCGTGAAGAACTCGACGCCGCCTGAGCGTACCTGGCTCAGGGTGTCGGTGTCGGAGCCCAATTGGCTCGACGGAAAAATCTGCAGATCGAAGCGGCCGCCCGTCTCCCGTTTGATTGCCGCGGCCATCTCGCGGGCGCGGACGTTCATGGGATGGGTTTCGGGAAGATTGTTGGCGTATTTATAGGTCCATTGCGCGTCCGCGGCGCGGGCGACGAACGGCGCTGCGACCGCTCCAGCCAGACACGTGGAACCGGCGGCTAGCAAACGACGGCGAGACACATTCATCGGCACCCTCCCCTTGGTCTTCGTTGGCGGACATGCTGCCGGTCGCAGTCGAAGGGATCAACCCCCCGGCAGCGCCAACTCGGCGCGCAGGCCGCCGATCGGCGCCGTGCCGAGCGTGAGCACGCCGCTGTAGAGACCGGCAAGTTCGACGACGATGGAAAGGCCCAAGCCCGAACCCGGCTTGGTCTCGTCGAGGCGGGCACCGCGCAGCGCCACCTGCTCGCGCTCGGCCGGCGACAGGCCAGGCCCGTCATCGTCGACGATGATGCGCACCCGCGATTTTCCGCCGTTTGCGCTCGTGTCCTCCTTGCCGCTGTCGACCGCCGAACGATCGGCGATCACCTCGATGGCAACGCGCGACTGCGCCCACTTGCACGCGTTGTCGACCAAGTTGCCGACCATCTCCTCGAGATCCTGCCGCTCGCCGCGGAAATGGGCGTGCGCCGGCACTTCGACGTCGATGGCGACGTCGCGCTCGCGATGCAGCTTCTCCATCGTGCGGGCGAGCGCGGTGACGACCGGCGGCACATCGATCAGCGTGCCGATGACGCCGGAGCGCGCGGCAAGGCGGGCGCGCTCGAGTTGCCGCGCCACCTGATCGCGCATGATGTCGGTCTGTTCGAGCACCTTGTGTGCCAGCGGGTCGTTGCCCCGTGCGCTAGCTTCGTTGACGATGACTGAGAGCGGCGTTTTGAGCGCATGCGCCAGATTGCCGACGTGGGTGCGCGCACGCTCGACGATCTCGCGGTTGGCGTCGATCAGCGCATTGGTCTCGCGCGCCAGGGGATCGATTTCGACCGGGAATTCGCCCTTTAGCCGCTCGGCGCGGCCGGAGCGGATGGCGGCAAGGCTCGCCGAGATGCGCTTGAGCGGTGCCAGCCCGAAGCGAACCTGCAGCGCGGTGGTCAGAAGCAGCGCCGCGGCCAGCGCCGCAAACGTCATGCCGATGGCGCGGTCGAAGCCGCGCGTCTCATCGTCGATCTCGGAAGCGTCGCCCGCCACCGCGATGAGATAACGGCCGTCATCGCCGAGATCGATATTGCGCTCGACGATGCGCAGCTTCTGGTCCTCGGGTCCGTCGGCATAGCCTTCGCGCGCTTCCGCCGACGACACCGAGCCGTCATTGGGCAGACGCGGTAGCCCGGAGTCCCACAGCGAGCGGGACGAGTGCTGGTCCTGCTTTTTGTCGAGCCGCGTCACCTGCCAGTACCAGCCCGACAGCGGCAATTCGAACAGCGGCTCGCCGATTGATTGCGGGAACTTGTCGCTGCCTTCCTCGGGCGAGGCGACGTCGGCAACAAGCGTGCGCAGATAAACGTCGAGCCGCCGGTCGAATGCCCGTTCGACGGCATGACGATAAAGCGTCGACAGCGCGACACCGGTGACGATGAGGATTACCACGGTCCAGCCGGTGGCCCATAGGAACAGTCGCAGCGCGAGCGAATTAGCGCGCATCGGGCGGCGTCAGCAGATAGCCAAGGCCGCGCACCGTCTGGATTACGTCGACGCCGAGCTTCTTGCGGATGCGACCGACGAACACCTCGATGGTGTTGGAGTCGCGGTCGAAATCCTGATCGTAGAGATGCTCGACAAGCTCGGTGCGGGAAACGACACGGCCGGTGTGATGCATCAGATAGGACAACAGCCGATATTCGTGCGACGTGAGCTTCACCGGATTGCCGTCGACGGCAACGCGGCCGGTGCGGGTATCGAGGCGGACCGGGCCGCAGGTGAATTCGCTTTTGGCGTGGCCGGCGGAGCGGCGCAGCAGCGCGCGTACCCGGGCCAGCACCTCTTCGAGGTGGAACGGCTTGGCGACGTAGTCGTCGGCGCCGGCATCAAAGCCCTGCACCTTGTCGCTCCAGCGGTCGCGCGCGGTCAGGATCAGGACCGGCATGGCGCGCCCGGCGCGGCGCCAGGATTCCAGCACCGAGATGCCGTCCATCTTCGGCAGGCCGATGTCGAGAATGACGGCGTCGTAGGGCTCGCTCTCACCGAGATAGTGGCCCTCCTCGCCGTCGAAGGCGCGGTCGACCACGTAGCCGGCGTCGGTCAGCGCAGTGGCGAGCTGCCGGTTGAGATCGGGATCGTCTTCGACAACGAGCAGGCGCAACCAAGAACTCCGCTCAGCGACCGCCGACCAGGGTACCTTTGGCGGCGTCCACGGTAATCCGCGCCACTTTGCCATCATGGCCGAGGACTGTCAGCACGTAGACGAGGCCATCCTTGCCCTGGCAGAGCCGCGCTCGTACCACGGTTCCGGCCATCCGGGTCCTGGCCGCACGCATGGCGACACCGAGGCGGACAACCTTGCCGTTGTCGTATTCGGTGCGACGCTCTTTCTGATCGAGACACACGCGTGCCGCCGCAACACTGTCGTGGGCGGGGGCCGCGACGTCCTCGCCGTGCGCCGGGGTGAGAGCGAGCACGGCAAGGGCGGCAAGGGCGGTTGGCAGGGCGCAACGCATAACGCTTCCTAGGCGCCACGGACTGAACCGCACGTGAACGGCTGATTTTGGGCGCCTGACGCTCAAAAGCCTTGAAATGTCGCGAAGGAATCCAGCGGTTCCCGAACCGAGCGCCAGGAATTGATCGGCACTTCGGAGTCGGCATAGCCGAGCGCCATGCCGCAGAACAGCATCAGCTCATCGGGTAGCGCGAGAAATTCGCGTATTGTGCGCTGCCAGGTGATCCAGGCCTCCTGCGGGCAGGTGTGCAGGCCATAGCTGCGGGCAAGCACCATGACGGTCTGGACGAAACCGCCGAGATCGGCCCATTGCGCCGGCAGCATGGTGCGATCGATGGCGAAGAACAGTCCAACCGGAGCGCCGAAAAATTGAAAATTCTTGGCGTATTGATGATAGCGACCGGGACGGTCCTCACGGGCAATGCCAATGGCGCGATAGAGCCGCTCGCCGACGGCAAAGCGGCGGCTGCGGTACGGCTCCTTCAGATCAGTCGGGAAAATCTGATATTCGCCGCCCTCACCTTTCGGCAATTCGCCCATGCGCGGCGCAAGGCGCGCCTTGAGCGCCTCAAGGCGCGCGCCGGCGATGGCGTAGACGCGCCAAGCCTGCAGGTTGCCGCCCGACGGCGCCCGCGCCGCGCGCTCGACGATGTCGCGCACGGTTGCTTCAGGCACCGGCTTGGGCAAGAAAGCCCGGCAAGAATATCGGCTGGCAACCGCTTCGCGCACGTCCATCGCAAATGCTCCGTGGCACAATCGCGCCCACTGTGAACGTTGCCGGCGCGAGAGGAAAGTGATGACCGCTGTTCGCACCTGTACATTGGGTCTTCTCGCTGCGCTGGCAATTGCGCCGGCGCGGGCCATGGTTGGCGGCGCGCCACCCGCCGCCGACGGCGCCGGTCGATCGGTGGTGATGATCTTGGGCTCGGGCGGCACGGCCTGCACGGCGACGGCTATTGCCCGCGATCTGTTGCTCACGGCCGCGCATTGCGTGCTGCCCGGCTCGGATTACAAGCTCGTCGCCAGCGCGCCGGGCGAACCGCCGATGCTCAAGGATATCCTGCGCATCGAGCACCATCCGCAGTTCGATCTGAAGCGGCTGTTCGGCCATCTCGCCACCGCCGACGTGGCGCTGATCAAGCTTGCCGAACCATTGCCGGCGAAAATCCCGCCGGCGCCGCTCGGCAGCGAGCAAGAACAGGTGGCGGTCGGCGACGCCTTCGTCGTCGCGGGCTACGGCGTTACCGTTCGTGGCGACGGTCGCACCGGCGGCACGGTGAGGGCGGCGACGCTTGTCGCTACCGGCCAGCCCGGCGCGCTGCAAATACGCCTGTTCGATCCCAAGACCAAAGGCGAAGCGCCCGGCCTTGGCGCTTGCGCCGGCGATTCCGGCGCGCCGGCGTTTCGCGACCAGGACGGCCGCAGCTTCCTGATCGGCGTCGTCAGCTGGTCGACCGGCCCGAAGCTCAGCGCCGGCTGCGGCGGCCTTACCGGCGTCACGCCGCTCGCGCGCTACCGCGGATGGATCGTCGATACCGCGCGAAAACTCGGATCGCCGCTTGCTCCGTAATCCGTCAGCGGCGTAGGCTTGGTAAAAATCCGGGAGAGTTGCATGGGGCGCCGCGTCTGCATGGTGTCGTTGGCGCTTGTGCTTTGGCCCGTCGCTGCGCTGGCGCAACCGGCGAACCGCGATCAAGCGCTGCTCGGCCTGCGACTGTTCAACCAGTCCTGCCGCGTCTGTCACACCAAGCCGCAGCTTGCGAGCCCACAATATGCGCCGGCGCTATCGATGAGCACGCTCGGCGGCAAAGCCGACGTCATTCACGAGACCATTGCCGACGGCACGCCGCGCATGCCGGGCTTTAAATATGATCTCAAGCCCGCCGAGATCGACGCCATCGTCGCCTACATCAAAACCATCCCTGCACCGTCGGCCGTGCAACCCTCGCCGGTCCCGAAATCCGGCTCGTCGCGCGAAGC
>JASHQO010000519.1 GCA_030039105.1 Xanthobacteraceae bacterium | reverse complement strand
TGCACAACCAGGGCAAGCGCTATGTCGCCCAGGGCCGCCGCCTGGTCCTGATCGGCCACGCCGGCCATCCGGAGGTCGAAGGCACCATGGGCCAGATTTCCGAGCCGGTGACCTTGGTGCAGACCGAGACCGACGTCGCCTCGCTCGACATCCCGTCCGATACGCCGGTCGCCTATGTGACGCAGACCACGCTGAGCGTCGACGACACCCGCGGCATCATCGCGGCGCTGCACGAGCGCTTCACCGACATCGTCGGCCCGGAAACCCGCGACATCTGCTACGCGACGCAGAACCGGCAGACCGCGGTGCGCGAACTAAGCAAGCTCGTCGACGTTATTCTCGTGGTCGGCGCCAAGAACAGCTCCAACTCCAACCGCCTGCGCGAGATCGGCGAGGAGGCGGGGACGCCGAGCTACCTGATCGCCGACGGCAGCGAGGTCGAGCCGGCGTGGTTCGGCGACGCCGAGGTGGTCGGCATCACCGCCGGCGCCTCGGCGCCCGAGGTGCTGGTGGAGGACGTCATCGACGCGCTACGCCGGCTCGGACCGGTCGAAGTGAGCGAATTGACCGGCCGCCAGGAGACCATCGAGTTCCGGCTGCCGCCGGAATTAGCCGACGGCACGTCCGTCAGCCGCGGCGCCGCAGCGAAAGTTTCATAGCGTCAAGCAAGCCGAGCAGAACCGACAAGACTGCAACAGAGGATTTGGCTGTGACTGTATCTTTGCGACAAATGACGGCAGTGGGCTCCTACATCCTCAAGCAGCGCCTGACGGGTCGCAAACGCTATCCGCTGGTGCTGATGCTGGAGCCGCTGTTCCGCTGCAACCTCGCTTGCTTCGGCTGCGGCAAGATCGATTATCCCGATGCCATCCTCAACAAGCGCCTCACGGTCAAAGAGTGCCTCGACGCGGTCGACGAATGCGGCGCGCCGATGGTCGCCATCCCGGGCGGCGAGCCGCTGATCCACAAGGAGATCGGCGAGATCGTCAAGGGCATCGTCGCGCGCAGGAAATTCGTTTCGCTGTGCACCAATGCGCTGCTGCTGGAGAAGAAGCTGCATCTGTTCGAGCCGTCGCCGTATCTGTTCTTCTCGGTGCATCTCGACGGCTTGAAGCACCATCACGACAAGTCGGTGTGCCTGGAGGGCGGCTTCGAGAAAGCGGTCGGCGCCATCAAGGCCGCCAAGGCCAAAGGCTTCACCGTCAACGTCAATTGCACGATTTTCGACGGCCATCCGGCCGAGGACATCGCAAAATTCCTCGACCTCACCGCCGCGCTCGGCGTCGGCGTCTCGATCTCGCCCGGCTATGCCTATGAGCGCGCGCCCGACCAGGAGCACTTCCTGTCGCGGCGCAAGACCAAGGAGCTGTTCCGCAAGGTGTTTGCGCTCGGCAAGGGCAAGAACTGGAATCTCACGCATTCCGGCATGTTCCTCGACTTCCTCGCCGGCAACCAGGAATTCCACTGCACGCCGTGGGGCATGCCGACCCGCAACATCTTCGGCTGGCAGAAGCCGTGCTATCTGCTCGGCGAAGGCTACGCCAAGACGTTCACCGAGCTGATGGAGACCACCGACTGGGACGCCTACGGCACCGGCCGCTACGAAAAGTGCGCCAACTGCATGGCGCATTGCGGCTACGAGGCGACCGCGGCGAACGCCATGATGCAGCATCCGCTCGAGGCGTTTTCGATCGCGGTGCGCGGCGTCAAGACCGAAGGTCCGATGGCGCCGGAAATCCCGCTCGATAAGGCCCGCCCGGCGCAATACGTGTTCGACAGCAACGTGCAGTTGACGCTGTCGCAGATCCGCGCCAACGAGGCGCGCGAGAAGGCGGCAAAGTCGGCGGCGCAAACGTCGGCCAGCGCCGCGTAACAATCCGTAGCCCGGATGAGCGAAGCGACATCCGGGGCCGGCTGACCCGGCGGCAACCCCGCATATCGCTTCGCTCATGCGGGCTACGAACGAGCTACATCCCCCACCACGCCACCGCCGGCGTATTGCCGCTTTTCAGATTGCGGTAGCGCGCCAGCGCCCACAGCGGGAAGAATTTCGCATAGCCGTGGTAGCGCAGGTAGAACACGCGCGGGAATCCCGTGGCGGTGTAGCGCGGCTCGTTCCAGAAGCCGTCGGCCCCCTGATGCGCGGTCAGATAGGCGATGCCGCGCGCCACCGCCGGATGATCGACGGCGCCCGCGGCCATCAGGCCGAGCAGCGCCCAGGCGGTCTGCGACGCGGTCGACGGCGCGCGCTCGTAGCCGTTGTAATCGAGCTTATAGCTCGTGCCGTCCTCGCCCCAGCCGCCGTCGTCGTTCTGGATCGCGACCAGCCAGTCCGCAGCCTTGCGCATTTCCGGCATGCCATGATCGACGCCGGCGGCGTTAAGCGCACACAGCACCGACCAGGTGCCATAGATGTAATTCATGCCCCAGCGGCCGAACCAGCTACCGTCGGAGAGCTGCACGCGGCGCAGATAATCGATGGCGCGCCGCACCGGCGCGCTGTTTTCCGCGGTGGCGCCGCATTGCGCCAGCATCGACAGGCAGCGCGCGGTGACGTCCTCGGTCGGCGGATCGAGCAGCGCGCCGTGGTCGGCGAACGGGATGTTGTTGAGATAGAAGAACTCGTTGTCGGCGTCGAACGCGCCCCAGGCGCCGTTCGCGCTCTGCATGCCGACGATCCATTCCTTGGCGCGGGCCAGGCTGCCGTCGAAATCGCGCCGGCCGGACAAATTCTGCACCCGATCCATCGCCATGGCGACGACCGCGGTGTCGTCGACGTCGGGATAATGCGGGTTGGCGTATTGGAACGCCCAGCCGCCGGGGCGCAGATCGGGCCGCCGCGCGATCCAGTCGCCGCGCACGTCGAGGATTTGCTTCGGCTTGAGCCAATCGAGGCCGCGTTTAACGTTGGCGACGGCGCGGTCGCCGCCGACTTCGAGCAGCGTGTGACAGACCAGGCCGGTGTCCCAGATCGGCGACACGCAGGGCTGGCAATAGGCTTCGTGCTCATGCACCGCCAAAAGCTTCTCGACCGAGCTGCGCGCGATGGCACGTTGCGGATCGCTCGCCGCATAGCCGAGCACGTCGTACATCATCACGCTGTTGGCCATGGCCGGGAAGATCGCGCCGAGCCCGTCTTCGCCGTTCAACCGCTCGCCGACCCAGGCCACGGCAGCGTCGATGGCGCGCTGCCGCGGGCGCTGGGGAAACAACGGCTCCAGCGCGCGCAGCACGTTGTCGACGCCGCGGAAGAACCAGAACCACGACGCCTTCTGTTGCGGCGCCTTCGGCGCCGGCCCGAGGAGCTGCGGCGGCGCGATGAACAGCTCGTCGATGCGCACGCCCTTTGAGTTGCGCGCGACCGGCTTCTTCGCCATCAGCACCAACAGCGGCACTATGACGGTGCGGCTCCAATACGAGATCTTGTCGAGATGGAACGGAAACCACTTCGGCAGCAGCATGATCTCGACCGGCATCGCCGGCACGGCGCGCCAGGGGATGAAGCCGAACAACGCCAGCATGACGCGGGTGAAGACATTGGCGCGCTCGGCGCCGCCGCGGGCGCGCACCGCCTCGCGGGCGCGGCGCATGTGGTCGGCGTCGACGGAATCGCCGATCATCTTCAATGCGAAATAAGCTTTCACCGTCGCGCTGATGTCGAGATCGCCGTCCTGGAACAGCGGCCAGCCGCCGTGGCTGCCCTGGATGCGGCGCAGATAGACGGCGATCTTCTGCTCGAGCGCGGCCTCGATGGGCTCCCCGAGATAATGCCGCAGCAGCACGTATTCGGCGGGAATGGTGGCGTCGGCCTCGAGCTCGAACACCCAGTGACCGTCGGGCCGCTGACGGTCGAGCAGCGCCTGCGTCGCGCTTTCGATGCCGCGGTCCAGCGTAGCGGTCATGGCCAGAGTGTCATTCATAACGAAGGACTTGCATAACGAAGAGCTTGCATCACGACGGCCTTGCCAAAAATTCCGCGGCGCGATTGCCGGAGCGGATCGCGCCTTCGATGGTGGCCGGCAGGCCGGTATTTGTCCAATCGCCGGCCAGCGCCAGATTGCGCCAGCGGGTCTCGGTGCCGGGGCGTTTGGCATCCTGCGCCGGCGTTGCGGCGAAAGTGGCGCGGCGTTCGCGTACGATCTGCCAGGGCGGCAAATCGGCCGCCAGGCCGGTCGCGCCGGCGACTTCGCTCCAGATGGTTTTCGCGAGCACGTCGCGCGCGCCGTCGACCAGGCGATCGCCGGCGCTGATGGTGACCGAGACGCGGCCGGGGAAAGCAAAAATCCACTCCACCGTGCCGTTGAGCACGCCGAGGATCGGCGGCATAGCGGCCGGCGGCGAGATGCGGAAGTGGGCATTGACGATGGCGCGGAATTCGGTCGGCACGTCGAGACCTTTGACCAGCGACGCCGCCGCGTAAGGCGGGACGGCGAGGACGACGGCGTCGCCTTCGTCGAGCGCAATCGTCTCGCTGCCGAAATCGAGCGCCTCGACCCGCGCGTCGGCAAAACGCAAGCCGCGCAACTGATGCTCGAGGCGCAAGACCGCGCCGGCGCGCTCGAGATGCGCCAACGCCGGCTCGATCAAGGTGGCGCCAAGGCCGTCGCGCGCGATCAGCGGCCGGCAGGCGCGGCCGCCTTGCGCCAGCGTCTCGCCGATCACGGCCGCAGCGAGCCGCGCCGCGCCGGCGGGCGGATCGATGTTGAGCGCCGCCAGCAACAGCGGCTCGACCAGGCGCTTATAGACTGCGCCGTCGCAGGCGATCACCTCGCCGACCGTTTTACCGGCTGCCGCCTTGAGCAGCCGTGCCAGCGGCAGGTAATCGAGGGCGCGCGTGCCCGGCACGCGGCGGCTTGCGGAAAAAATCCACAGCGGCAGCCGGCTGTCGTTGAAACGCAGCATCCAGCGCTCTCCACTCGCCAGATCGACGAAGCAGAACTCGGCATGCGGCGGGCCGATCAATCGCCGCTCGGCGCCGATGCGGCGCAGATAATCGAGCGCGGCGTGGTTGCCGGAGAGCAACAGATGATTGCCGTTGTCGATGGTCATGCCGACCGCGGCGTCGTGATAGGAGCGGCAGCGGCCGCCGGCAAAGGCGGTAGCCTCATGAACGACGACGCTCCTGCCTCGCCCGGACAGCTTCAGCGCAGCGGAGAGGCCGGCCAGGCCGGCGCCGACGATGTGGACCGTTGCCGACATCACACCAGATTGCGCGCCACGATGAGGAGAAGCTTCAGCTTGGAATGGCGCACCGGCGCGCGCGGCGGCGCAAAGCCGCGAGCCACGAGCTTGTCGAGGATGGCGCGATAGGCGTCGCCCATGATGCGCGGCGCCTTCACCGCGCGGCGCGGATTCTCGGCCATGATCGCGCGCGCTTCCTGAAAGTGCCCGCGGGCCATGTTCACCACCACGTCGCAGGCGGCACCGAGCATAGGGCTGGCCAGCACCGTCGCCGGATCGGTGCCGGCGATGCCGGCGTCGCGCAGCGCTTCGCGCGGCAAATAAAGCCGGCCCATGCCGGCATCTTCGTCGAGATCGCGCAGGATGTTGGTGAGCTGCAGCGCGCGGCCGAGGTGATGGGCGAGCGCCAGCCCGGCCTCGGCCTGCATGCCGAACACGCGTACCGAAAGCCGCCCGACCGCGCCGGCGACGCGGTCGCAATAAAGGTCGAGGGTGGCGCGATCGGGCGCGCGGATATCGGCGTCGACGTCCATTTCCATGCCGTCGATCACGGCCAAAAAATCCTCGCGTCCGAGATTGAATTGCCGCACCGCTTGCGCGAGGCCGGCGAGGCGCGGCGGCGGCTTGCCGGCGTAGATCGCGTCGATGTCGGCACGCCAAGCCTGCAATTGGCCGCGCCGCGGCGCGCGCGGGCCCGGATCGTCGGCGATGTCGTCAACGGCGCGGCAGAACGAATAAATCTCGAACATCGCCTCGCGCTCGGCGCGCGGCAGGATGCGCATGCCGCGGTAGAACGAGCTGCCGGAGGCGCGCGCCGCGGCTGGTGACGGCGCATTCATCTACACGCCCCGCGGCTTGTGCGACGCGGCCGAGGAGCGCCGGCCGAGCCGCCGCAAGGTGCCGCCGACGATGCCGGCGATGGTGAAGCCGGCGATCGCTGGCGCGGGCAGATGCACGCGGTCGCTCAACGGATCGCGCTGCATCAGGATGCGCGTCAGGCGATGCGCCAGCGTGTTGATGACGGACACTTCCAGGCCGAGCCGCCGATCGGCGATCAGCACCGGGAAATCGTCGCTGTCGCACAGCAATCGCTCGGTGCGCCCGGCAAGCGCGTGGAGGCATTGCAGCAACGGCGGCGATGCGCGCGGCGCGTCGAGCGCCTCGACCGTCACGCCGTTTGCGGCGAGCGCATCCTGTGGAACGTAGACGCGATCGAGATTGAGGTAGTCGGCCTTGCAATCCTGCAGATGATTGATGATCTGCAGCGCGGCGCACAGCGCGTCGTTGGCCGGCCAGCAGTCGCGGCTTTCGCCGTGCACGTCGCAGACGAAGCGCCCGACCGGCATCGCCGACAGCGAGCAATAGCCGATCAGATCGTCCCAGTCGCGATAGCGCAATTTGGTGACGTCGAGCTTGAACGCGGCGAGCAGGTCCTGGGCGTGCTTGGCCGTCAGGTTGCGCGCGGCGAGTTCGCCGCGCAGCCGCACCGCGACCGCGTCGCTGTCGTCCTTGCCGACGAGCCCGGCGTCGAGGCGATCGAGCAGTTCGAGCTTTTCCTCAGCTGGCAGCGTCGCATGGTCGGCAATGTCGTCGGCGGTGCGGACGAAATTGTAGAACGCCAGGATCGGGCCGCGATGGCGCGGCGCAATAAGCCAGGACGCAACCGGAAAATTCTCGTCCCGGTGGCCCTTGCCCGATCGCAATGCGCTGGCATCGTTCATCGCAGCTCCGAAACATTGGCCTGGGCGCGGCCCTTCCACATGCCGCCGCGCCCGCGGGCATGCTGATAGGCGGAATCCAGCGTGAACGCCATATAGATCGCCGCAATCGCCGGCAACGCCAGCCCCCACAATCGCGACAGGCCGTAGAGCCGCAATGTCGGCTGCAGCGCGTAGGCCATCGCGATCCAGGTGACGAGACCGAGATACTGCGCCACGCCGTCGGCAAAAAAGGTGAGCGCGACCGGCGCCAGATAGGTCAGCGCCAGGCCGAGCACGGTTCCGCCAAGTAGCAGCGGCGAATAATTGAGCTGCGCGTAAGCCGAGCGGGCCACCATGCGGCGGATGTCGCCGAAGCTCGGATAGGGCCGGATGCTGTGCACGCGCGCGGTCAGGCCGAGCCAGATCGGGCCGTGCTGCTTCAGATTCTTGGCCAACGCGCAGTCGTCGATCAGCGCGGTGCGGATCGCCGCCATGCCGCCGGCGTCGCGCAGCACCTCGCGCCGCACCAGCATGCAGCCGCCGGCCGCCGCCGCGGTGGCGCGCCGCGGATCGTTGGCCCAGGCGAACGGATAGAGCATCTGAAAGAAGAAGATGAAGGCCGGGACGAACAGCCGCTCGGCAAAGCTTTGGCAGCGCAGCTTCACCATCAGCGAGGTGAGAACGAGACCGTGCGCTTGGGCCCGCGCCACCAGGTCGGTCAGCACCTGCGGCTCATAGACGATGTCGGCATCGGTGAAGAGCAGATAATCGGGCGGCTGCGGCAAGGTCGCGGCAAGCTCGACGCCTTGCTGCTGCGCCCAGAGTTTGCCGGTCCAGCCCGCCGGCAGGGCCCGGCCCGCCACCACCGTCAGACGATCGCCGGCGCCGAGCGCCACCGCGGCGTCACGCGCGACCTGCGCGGTGCCGTCCCGGCTCTGGTCGTCGACCAGGATGACGATGAACGCGCCCGGATAGGCCTGCCGCAGCAGCGAAGCGACCGTCGCCCCGACGCAGGCCGCCTCGTCGCGCGCCGGAACGACCGCTGCCACGGTGGGCCAAATCCGCTCCGCCCGGGCACCGCCTGCGCCATCGTCGTCACGCTGCGCCGACAGCCAGAATCCGCCCCGCGCCGCAAGGAGATAGAGCCAGATCAGCAGCACCATTGACGCTATGAGGTCATTGACCACAGATAGACCTTTCGGGTTTGCGCCCCTTCGTTATCCCGTAAATGTAGGACCGGATACAGAACCCAGTAGGGACGCCGGACGCTGGTTAATGACGGAAATGAACGACAAAAGCGACAAAAGCAGCCCTTTTCTCGCGCGGCTCGACGCCGTGGCGGCGGAAACCGAGGCCCTGCTCGACCGGCTTCTGGCGGCCGCGCCCGTCGACG
>JASHQO010000518.1 GCA_030039105.1 Xanthobacteraceae bacterium | reverse complement strand
CGAGATGAACACGATGCCGATGGTGAGCAGGCACTGCTCGAGATCGCTGGCGCGGTAGAAGCGGCGGAAGAACAGGCGCTCGAGCACCACGCTTGCCGCTGCGGCGGCGACGAACGCCACCGGCAACGTGGCGAAGAACGACCAGCCGAACGAATTCATCAACGTGACGGTGACGTAGCCGCCGAGCATGGCAAAGCTGCAATGCGCCAGGTTGACGAAGTTCATCATGCCGAGCGTCACCGACAGCCCGACCGACAGCAGAAACAGCAGCATCCCGTAGGCGAGGCCGTCGAACAGCACACCGAAGATTGGAGGCATGGCCGACGGCCTGCAATACGTGAAGCGCGCGGCTAGTTCTTCATGCGCGCCTTGGCCGGATCCTTGACGGCATCGACCTTGTCGAACTCGATGTTCTCCAGCTTGCCGTCGACCTTCTCGACCTTGCGGATGTAGACGGTCTGGACGATGTCCCGCGTTTCCGGATCGATCGAGATCGTGCCGCGCGGACTCTCCCAGGACATGCCCTTGGCGGCGGCGATCAGCGAGTCGCCGTCGGTCTTGCCGCCGGTCTTCTCGAGCGCCGCGTAGATCAGGTGCGTCCCGTCATAGCCGCCGACGGCGAAGAAGTCCGGGTTGCGGTGGTATTCCTCGTTGAACTGTTTGACGAATTGTTGGTTCATCGCCGATTTGTGGCTGTAGTCGTAGTCCGACACGGTGATGATGCCGAGCGATGCGTCGCCCATGCTTTTGAGCGCCGTCTCGTCGCCGAGCGCGTCCTGGCCGAGGATTTTGACTTTTGACGGATCGACGCCGCGTTCGGCCAGCGCCTTGCCGACGGCGGCCGGCTGGGTGCCGCCGGGAATCCAGATGTAGATGCCGTCCGGATTCTTGTCCTTGGCGGCCTGGATGAAGGCGGAAAAATCCGGATTGGCGACCGGGAAGCGCACCGAGCCGACGATGGTGCCGCCGCCTTCCTTGAAGCCGGTCTGGAACCAGGTTTCGGCGTCGATGCCGGGGCCATAGTCGGAGACCATGGTGTAGACGGTCTTGACGCCGTTCTTGGCCGCCCATTGGCCGAGCACGTAGTTCAGTTGCGGCGTGGTCGAGGAGGTGCGGGCGATATAGGGCGACTTGGTGGTGATGATTGCCGTAGCGGCGTTCATGACCACCATGAATTTCTTGGCTTCGGCCGAGATGTCGGCGGCGGCAAGCGCATTCGGCGTCAGCGAGAAGCCGCCGAAAATGTCGGCGTTGTCGCGCACCACGAGCTCCTGTGCCAGCCGCTTCGAGACGTCAGGGGCGATGCCGCCGGTGTCCTTGCGGATCACGTCGATCTTCTTGCCGGCGACGGTGTCGCCGTGCTGCTTTATGTAGAGCTTCAGACCGTTGTCGATCATGTTGCCGGTATCGGCGAACTGCCCGGAATATTCGTTGATCATGCCGATCTTGACCGTGTCCGCGGCGTTGGCTGCGCCGGCACCGAGCAAAGCCAGCGCGAGGCCGGCTAGGCCGATGAAGAACTTTTGCATTGCTCCCTCCCAATTCCCGTAATGCTTCAAGCCGTTTCGGGGCATATCCTCGTTCAGGTCGCAGACGAGCGCAATGTGCGTTTAGTGTCGCGGCGGCGGTGGGCCGTTGCCCCGCCAAACGGGAAAGGTCGAGTGCCGGACCATCGCCGAGATCGCCCTTGCGGTGTCGGGGCCGAACTGCATGGGCAACATCCATGCTCCGTCGCACCTGATGACGTTGACCGACGACCGGCTGCATCGCATCGCCGAGGGGCCGGTCGCGATTGTTGCCGAGTCCGTCGGCCTTGCCATGACGATCAAGCGCACCCTGGAAGAGCGCGGCATCCTGACCGCCCCGCTGGTGACCTCCGGCAACGAGGCCGGGCTGACGACAGCCGACTACATCGCCTACTACGCGACGCTACCGTTCGTGCGCGTCGTCGTCTGCTATCTGGAAGCGGTGCGCGATCCGGGGCATTTGCGCGCCGCCTGCACCGTGGCGCACCGTGCCGGCAAGCCGGTCACGGTGTCAACGACTATGCCCGCGCGCTGCGCGAGCAACTGCCCTATGTCGGCTTCATGCAGGAGGTCGACAAGACGTTGCGCGCGGTGCGGGCGATTGCGACCTACGCGGAACGCGCTAGGCAGGCGACTTGAAGCAAGCTTGTCTCGCCCCGCCAAGACCTGTTGAATAAGCCGGTAAAAAGCAAACGCGAAGGGAGTGAGCCATGGCTGCGGCCGAGACCTATGAGGCGGTCCACGTCGAGAAGGAAGGCGGCATCACTTGGCTGATGATCAACCGGCCGGACAAGCGCAACGCCATGAGTCCCCAGGTCCATCTCGAGATGGACGCAGTGCTCGATGACCTCGCTGTCGATTCGGCGACCGAAATTTTGGTACTGACCGGCGCCGGCAATTCGTTCTGCGCCGGGCAGGACAGCAAGCTTTATTTCCGCGCCAATGCCGGCGATCCCGCGGCGCGCCATAAGCTGCGTCGCGCCTCCAACAATTGGCGCTGGCAAAAGCTCTCGACCTTCCCGAAGCCGACCATCGCCATGGTCAACGGCTATTGTTTTGGCGGCGCGTTCACGCAGGTAACCGCCTGCGATATCGCGCTTGCCGCCGACGACGCGATGTTCGGGCTATCGGAAGTCAATTGGGGCATTTTGCCGGGCGGTATCGTGCCGTGGAACGTGGCGCAGACCATGAACTATCGCGACGCGCTCCATTACGCCATGACCGGGGATTCTTTTGACGGCAAGCAGGCCCAACAAATGGGCTTCGTCGATTTCTCCTACCCGAAGGAGAAGCTGCGCGAGGAAACGATCAAGCTCGCCAAGAAGCTGATGGAGAAAAGTCCGGCGACGTTGTGCTTCACCAAGGAAGCGATCCGCGCCGTACGGTTCATGAATGAGCCGCAAGCGGCGGATTATCTCGCCGCCAAAAGCGACGCGTTGCGCTTCAACGACAAGGAGCACAGCCGCGAGGAGGGGATGAAGCAATTTCTCGATGAGAAGAGCTATCGGCCCGGCTACGGCCACTTCAAGCGCAAACGGGTGAGTGCGTAGGCGATGATCGACGCCCGCCGTACCGTCGATGAGGACGAGGTCGCGCGGTTCTCGCGCATGTCCAGCCAATGGTGGGACGCGCGCGGGCCGATGTCGCAGCTACACAAGTTCAATCCGGTGCGGCTCGGCTATATCCGCGACCGCGCGGCCGAGCATTTCGGTCGCGACGCCAAGCCGCTCGACAGCCTCAACGGGTTGCGCATCCTCGATATCGGCTGCGGTGGCGGCATTCTGTCGGAGCCGCTGGCACGGCTTGGCGCTGCCGTAGTCGGTGCCGATCCGTCGCAGAGCAACATAGCGGTGGCACAGCATCACGCGGCACAGGCGGGGCTTGAAATCGATTACCGCAACACCACCGCGGAGGCGCTGGCGGAAGCGGGCGAAAGCTTCGACGTCGTTCTCGCCATGGAAGTGGTCGAGCATGTCGCCGATGTCGGCCTGTTCGTCGATCTCGCGGCCTCCATGGTGAAGCCGGGTGGTCTGCTGTTCGTCGCCACGATCAATCGCACCATGAAGAGCTTCGCGCTCGCCATCGTCGGCGCCGAATACGTTCTGCGCTGGCTGCCGCGCGGCACGCATCAATGGGATAAGTTCGTCGCCCCGAATGAACTCGAGATCGCCATCGAGCGGACCGGGCTGCGCATCATTGATGAGACCGGCGTGATCTACAATCTGCTCGCCGACCGCTGGCAGCTCTCCACTGATATGGACGTCAATTACATGGTCGTCGCGGAAAAGGCGGCCTGATGTCGCCTTGGCTCTGGGTCGTCTTCACCGTCACGGCGGCGTTCTTTCAGACCTTGCGCAATGCCATGCAGCGCGAGCTGACGGGAAGCCTCGGCACCGTCGGCGCCACTCATGTGCGCTTCCTGTTCGGTTTTCCGTTCGCGCTGCTGTCGTTGATCGCGGTGATGCTGGCGACCGGCGTGCCGCTGCCGCGGCCGCCTTTGAGCTTTTGGCCTTGGGTGATCGACGGCGCCTTTGCCCAAATCGCCGCGACTGCGCTCATGCTGATGGCGATGGGTCAGCGCTCGTTCGTCGTCACCATCGCCTATATCAAGACCGAGCCAATTCAGGTTGCGATCTTCGGGCTTTTGTTCCTCGGCGACGCGGTATCCATGCCATTGATGATGGCGATTCTGGTGGCGACCGCGGGCGTCATCGTCATGTCGATCCCTCGCCCCGCCCTCCCGCGCAAGCGGCAGAGGGAAGGGTGGGGGGAGGTCGCCGGCGTCAAGCCGACGCTGATCGGCCTCGTCTCCGGCGGCATGTTCGCGCTGTCGGCGATCGGCTATCGCGGCGCGATATTGAGCCTGCACCAGCCGAACTTCGTCATGGCGGCGACGTTCACGCTGGTGGTCGGCCTGGTGCTGCAGTCGATCGTGCTGTCGATCTACATGGGGCTGCGCACGCCGTCGGCCTTGGTGGCTATCATCCGCGCCTGGAAACCGTCGCTGTTCGCCGGCCTGATGGGCGCTCTCGCCTCGCAGTTCTGGTTCCTGGCCTTTGCCATCGCCACCGCGGCGAGCGTGCGCACCTTGGCGCTGGTCGAAGTCCTGTTTGCGCAGCTAGTGTCGCGCGTCGCGTTCAAGCAGAAGACAACGGCGCGCGAGGCCGTCGGCATGGTGCTGGTCGTCGCCGGCGTGGCGCTGCTGATTTTCGCGGAACGGTGAATTAGTTCTGATCATCCGGCAGCACCGGGAGTGGGTGAAACTCGATCCCCTCCTCGTGCAGCGCCTTGGCTTCGTCGGGCGAGGCTTCGCCGTAGATCGAGCGATGCTCGGTCTCGCCGTAATGGATCTTGCGCGCTTCCTCGGGAAAGCGCGTGCCGACATAGTTGGCGTTCTTGGTGACGTGCTCGCGCAGCTCTTTCAGCTTCTGTCGAAG
>JASHQO010000517.1 GCA_030039105.1 Xanthobacteraceae bacterium | reverse complement strand
CTGCCCCAGGGGTCGTTGGCGGTCTTCTTGTTCGGGATTTTATCCATGGCGGCCTTGTAGGCGGCGTCGGCGGCCTTTTTCTTCTCGATCTCTTCCTGGGTCATCGGGCGCTTCTCCGGCTCGTTGAACGGCGAGAACGACACGTTTTGGGCCGCCGCCGGACCCGCCAGCAGGGCCGAGAGCGCAAGCGCGCCGATCAGTTTTCGCAGCATCGTCCAACTCCTCCGCGCGTCCCCTCTTGCACCGCAATTCGGCACAACGAGGGCAGCGACCCCGATCGCCGAATCCTTGAAATTCAAGTCCTTGAAATTTCAGTCCGCGACACTCAGTCGTTCGATCCGGTCCCGAAACCTCATTCCTTGAACACGTGCCCCCAAACCTTGTCCCAGGCGTCGCCGGAAATGTCGGTGACGCGGCCGTCGGTCTCGAAGAACTTGTTCGGCACCTGGAACATGGCGAGCATCAGCCCGCCTTCGGGCGTGGTGGCGACGTGGCGGCTGCCGGCCTCGCGCCAGACGAACTCGCCGGGGCCGACCTCGAGCCCCTGCGCCGGGCCGGCCTTGTCGACCAGCTTGCCCTCGAGCACGTAAGTCTGCTCGATCCTGACGTGCTCGTGGTCGGGCAGCACGGCGCCCGGCGCAAAGCGCATCAGCGCGGTGACGAGGCCGGTGGCCTTGTCGAACAGCAGGCCCTTGACCTCGCAGCCGGGAAACCGCGTCTTCTTCCATTCCATCTGCGCGGGGCGCACGACGTGGGAATGGCTGTCGAGGGTGTCGTGCTTTGCTTTCGGCGTGATGGCGTCCATGGTGAGTCTCCTGCGTTCCTTCGAGCGTTCGGCCCATTATAGCGGATCGCGGCCGGCTTGCTCTACAGCCCTGCTTCGCGGATAGGCGGCTGGAACGCCAGCCCGGTATCCCAGGGGAAATAAATCCAGGTGTCCTGCGACACCTCGGTGATGAAGGTGTCGACCAGCGGCCGGCCCATGGGCTTGGCATAGACGGTGGCGAAATGGGCGCGCGGCAGCATGGCGCGCACGATCCTGGCGGTCGCTCCGGTGTCGACCAGGTCGTCGACGATCAGCACGCCCGCGCCGTGGCCGCCGCCGAGCGCGACGATCGCCGGCGCCACGCCTTTGAGCACCTTCAATTCGCCCTGGCTGGTGTGGTCGTAGCTCGCGACGTTGACGGTCTCGATCAGCCGGATGCCGAGCTCGCGCGCCACGATCGCCGCCGGCACCAGGCCGCCGCGGGTGACGCAGACGATGGCCGCGAACGGGCCCACGCCATGGAGCCGCCAGGCCAGCGCGCGGGAGTCGCGGTGGAATTGGTCCCACGACACCGGGAAGATTTTTTCCGGGCTCGGCGGCGCGGATTGCTGTTGCGGCTCGGCCATTGCCACCATCTCACCTGCGGCCGGCGGCAAGCTCCGCTTTGACGCGCGTCAGCATGGCCTCGATCGCCGACTTGGCGGCGGCGATCTTTTGCGCGTCGCGCGAGCGCACCACGACGTTGGTGTTGCCGCCGCGCTCGTCCATGAACGGATAGGAGCCGATCATGACGTCGGGGTGCTTCCTCGCGATCTCGCCGAGCTCGGTGCCGATGTCGCCCTCGCGGCAATCGGCGCGCACCGAATCCGACAGCATCTTGGCGCCAGTCTTGAGCTTCGGCGCCGCGTCGTCGAGCATCGCCTGCATGATGTTGGGCACGCCGGCCATGACGATGACGTTGCCGATCCAAAATCCCGGCGCCGCCGAAATCCTGTTGAGCACCAGCTCGGCACCGTCCGGCACCCGCGTCATGCGCATGCGCGCTTCGTTCATCGTGCCGCCGGTCTCGGCGACGCGCTTCTTCATCATCTCGACCGCGACCGGGTGATAATCGATGCGCACGCCGAACGCCTTGGCGATGCTGTCGGCGGTGATGTCGTCGTGGGTCGGGCCGATGCCGCCGGTGGTGAACACATAAGTGTAGCGCGCGCGCAGCGCGTTGAGCGCCGCGACGATGTCGGCCTCGTCGTCGGCGACGACGCGGACTTCCTTGAGGTCGATGCCGATATTGGTGAGGTACTCGGCGATGTAGCCGATATTCTTGTCCTTGGTGCGGCCCGACAGGATCTCGTCGCCGATGACGAGAATCGCGGCGGTGACGATGCCGCTGTCGGCCTTGGGGTCGGCCATTGGGCTTATCTCCGTGCTTCGCTTCCTCTAGCGCGGCCAAGAGGGCGGCTCAAGGCTCGCCGAAGCCATGGTCACGGCGCCCAATCGGTGGGCAATTCCTGGGCATTTCCCGGGCCTTACCCGCCGGCCGCCGCCGCCCAAAGGGGCGCCAGGCGGCGCGGCCGGCGGAACAATTTGGCGCGAAGATTGCTTTGAGTAGAGCGAGACGGGCTTTGGGGCTAGATTCCCTTGGTCCATGCGGGCTGGAGCGGGCCGGGCATGTTCGACGAAATGCGCGACAGCGGTGGCGGCGTGCGGCCGGCTTACGCCGAGCTGTCGCAGTGGCTCGGCCGGATCGCGCCCGACACGCTGGACTACCGCCGGCGCGAGGCCGAGCTGTTCTTCCGCCGCATCGGCATCACGTTTGCGGTCTATGGCGACCCCGAGGCGCAGGAGCGGCTGATCCCGTTCGACGTCATCCCGCGCATCATCGCGGCGGCCGAATGGGACACCCTGCGGCGCGGCCTCGAACAGCGGGTCAAGGCGCTCAACGCCTATATCAACGACGTCTACGGCCGCCGCGAGATTCTCAAGGCCGGCGTCGTGCCCGAAGACCTGGTGTTTCAGAATCCGGTGTTCCGGCCGGAGATGAACGGCCAGAAGGTGCCGCACGACATTTACGTCCATGTCGCCGGCATCGACGTCGTCCGCGTCGATGCCGACAGCTTCTATGTGCTGGAGGACAACGCGCGCACGCCGTCGGGCGTGTCCTACATGCTGGAAAACCGCGAGATCATGCTGCGGCTGTTTCCGGAGCTGTTCTCGCGCTATCACATCTCGCCGGTGGAGAATTATCCCGACGAGCTGCTGGCGACGCTCAAATCGGTGGCGCCGCAGTCGGCGCCGGCCGAGCCGACCGTGGTGCTGCTGACGCCCGGCGTCTACAACTCCGCCTATTACGAGCACTCGTTCCTCGCCGGCCAGT
>JASHQO010000516.1 GCA_030039105.1 Xanthobacteraceae bacterium | reverse complement strand
CGCGATCGACGTCGCCCGGGTGCCGCTGTCGGACGCGGTCCGCGCCGCGGTTGCGGCCGAGCCGGCGGCGCTCGAGGCCGCGCTCACCGGCGGCGACGACTATGAGATCGTTCTGACATTGCCGGCGGAACAGCTCGTGGCGTTCCGCGCCGCGGCCGATGCGGCGGGCGTCGCGGTGACCGAGATCGGCCGCATTGGCGCAGGCGAGGGCGCACGCTTTACCCGCGATGGCAAGACGCTCAGCTTTGCGCGGCCCGCATACAGCCATTTCTGACAAAGGCGCTATACTGGCGGCGAGGAGAAAACGCCCATGCACGACACGACGGCCATCGCCGCGCCTCAGGCGCCGGCGCCGCCCTCACCCCTTCCTCCCCCGCAAGCGGGGCAGGGCAGGGTGGCGGCCGCCGGCAAGAATGCCAATCCGCGCTACGCCGAGCTCTATCGCCGCTATCCGACCATCGACTATCTGCGCCGCGGCGCGCGCCGCCGCCTGCCGCACTTTGCCTTCGAGTATTGCGACGGCGGCTCGGGCAAGGACGATGCCGGCATCAAGCGCAACTGGGCCGGGCTCGATGCGGTCGAGCTGGTGCCGCGCTACGGCGTGATGCCGTCGCTGCCGCCGTGCGAGGTCGAGCTGTTCGGCCGCCGCTACGCCGCGCCGATCGGGATCGCGCCGATGGGCGGGCCGGCGATCGTGTGGCCGGGCGCCGACGAATATCTGGCGCGCGCCGCGCAGCGCGCCCGCATTCCTTATACGTTCGGCACGGTCGGCTGTTCGACCATCGAGCGCATCGCCGCAATCGCGCCCGACGTGTTCTGGTTTCAGCTCTATCGCGCCGCCAGAAACGACCACGCCATCGGCTTCGATCTGGCGCGCCGCGCGCAGGCGGCCGGCTGCCACGCCCTGGTGCTCACCCTCGACGTGCCGGTGCGCACCACGCGCGCCCGCGAAGTGGTGGTCGGCCTCGGCGGCGCCTTCAATCCCGATCTGAAAATGCTCTTTCAGATGCTGATGGCGCCGGCCTGGACCATGGCGCTGCGCCAGAACGGCATCCCGCGCTTTTCCAATCTGCGTCCCTATGCCGGCGACAACGCCTCGATCAACGACATGGTCGCGTTCGCGCGCCGCGAGATGGGCGGTGCCTTCACCTGGGACGAGGTCGCGCAATATCGCGAGCGCTGGAAGGGCACGCTGATCGTCAAGGGCATCATGCATCCGCAAGACGCCGAGAAGGCGGTGTCGCTCGGCGTCGACGGCCTGTTCGTCTCCAACCACGGCGGCCGCCAGATCGAGGCGCTGCCGGCGCCGATCGACGTGCTGCCGGCGATCGTCCGCCAGGTCGGCAACCGCGCCACGGTGCTGTACGATTCCGGCATCCGCAGCGGCACCGACGTGGTGCGCGCCTACGCGCTCGGCGCCGCTGCGGCGTTCGCCGGCAAGGCGTTCCTCTGGGGCCTCGGCGCGCTCGGCGGCGAGGGCGCCGGCCACGTCATCGACATTCTGATCGAGGAGACCCAGGCCGCGCTCGGCCAGTTGGGCGCGCTGACGCCGGAGCAGGCGCGTTCGGTGGTGATCCGCCAGCCGGGCGCGCTGCACTTCTGACCTGCGCATCCGGCAGTGGCATTGCCGGCGGTCGGCCGCTAGAACGAGCGACTCCACCGGGAGCGCGCCGTGGCGGTCGCCGCCGAAACAAATCCCATCGACATCACCGACGACCGGCTTGCCGCGCGCAACGCCGTGGTGCTGGCCGTCGCCCAGGCGCTGGCCGGCGGCAACAACACCGTCATCGTCGCCACCACCGGCATCATCGGCTCGATGCTGGCGCCCGATCCGGGGCTCGCGACCTTGCCGATCAGCGTCATGGTGCTGGGCATGTGGATGGGCACGTTGCCGGTCGGCATGCTGTCGAAGGCCTACGGCCGGCGCTTCGCGCTGCAGACCGGCTCGGTGTTCGGCGCGCTGTCGGGACTGATCTCCTGCGCGGCGGTGCTGCACAATTCGTTCTGGCTGCTCCTGGTCGGCACCTTGTGCGGCGGCCTCTATGCGGCGGCGCATCAGTCCTATCGCTTCGCCGCGACCGATACGGCGAGCCCGCAGTTCCGGCCCAAGGCCGTGGCCTGGGTGCTGGCCGGCGGCATCTTCGCCGCGTTCATCGGCACCGAGCTTGTCATCTACACCAAGGATTCCTGGCAGCCGTATTTGTTCGCCGGCACGTTCCTGGCGCAGTCGGCCTGCGCGCTGCTCGCCGCCGGCGTGCTGATGCTGCTGAAAATTCCGCGCCCCAACGTGTCGCATTCATTGCGGGACGGCCGGCCGCTCAGCCAGATCGTCGTGCAGCCGAAATTCATCATCGCGGTGGTGTGCGGGCTCGCCAGCTATTCGATGATGAACATGGAGATGACGTCGGCGCCGCTGGCGATGATCATGTGCCATCACACCGTCGACGACGCGGCCCACGGCATCCAATGGCACGTCGTCGGCATGTACGCGCCGAGCTTCATCACCGGCGCGCTGATCGCGCGCTTCGGCGTGCGCAACGTGATGGCGACCGGACTCGGCCTGATCCTGGTCGCCGCCTCTATCAATCTCGCCGGCCTCGGGCTGTGGAATTTCTGGATCGGGCTCGCGCTGCTCGGCGTCGGCTGGAATTTCGCCTTCATCGGCGCCACCACGCTGGTCACCGAATGCCACGATCCGCACGAGCGCAACAAGGTGCAGGCGTTCAACGATTTTCTCGTGTTCGGCGCAATGGCGATCGCCTCGTTCTCGTCCGGCGCCATGCTGTCGCGCTACGGCTGGAGCATGGTGAACGAGGTGGTGTTCCCGGTTGTTCTGGTCGCCGTCGTGCTGTTGGCGTGGGGATCGTTGGTGCGAACACCCAGGCCGGTGTGATAGCCTTCGCCGACCCGCGGAGGATCGGCCATGGCTACAGCCACGAAGACGCGAAAAGCATCGAAGGTCTCGCGGACATCGCGCAAACCATCGGCACGTCGCCGCATCGCCGCGCGCAAAAGCAAGCCCAAAGCCAAAACCGCGACCAAGGCCAAGGCAGCGCCGCGCCAGCAGAGCTTCGTCGCCAATCATCTCGATCCGAACGCGTTCGAAGGCGGCCTGCGCGCTTACGCCAAATACCGCGATCTCGGCATCGCCGCGGCCACAAACGGCCTGGCGCGCGCCCATGTCATCAAGATGGTCCCGCCTTGCGATCCGGCGGTGGTGTCGAAGCGGCATTATCACGACGTCGACTTTCAGATGATCTACGTGCTCAAGGGCTGGATCAAGGGCGAATACGACGGCGAAACCGTCACCATGCGCGAAGGCTCGTGCTGGCTGCAGCCGCCGAAGATCAAGCACACGGTGCTGGATTATTCCGACGACTGCGAATTGCTCGAGATTATCCTGCCGGCGGATTTCGACACGGTCGAGCTGGAGCGGTGAGCGGGCGAGGGGATATGGCGATGTCGTCGCCGGCGCTGCCGCGCGATATCATGCCGATAGAAGACTTTGCGATCCTCACCGCGCTCGAGCGCAAGGTGCTGTGGCTCGCGACCTGGACCATCCACAACGCCAATCACCTGCGCGACAACGCCGACGGCGTCAAGGTCGGCGGCCACCAGGCGTCGTCGGCGTCGCTCGCCACCATCATGACGGCGCTCTACTTCCACACACTGCGGCCGCAAGATCGCGTCGCGGTCAAGCCGCACGCCGCGCCGAACTATCACGCCATCCAGTATCTGCTCGGCCGCCAGAGCCAAAAGAAGCTCGAGGATTTCCGCGGCTACAAGGGCGCGCAGTCGTACCCGTCGCGCACCAAGGATACCGACGACGTCGATTTCTCGACCGGCTCGGTCGGCCTCGGCGTGGCGCAGACGTTGTTCTCGTCGCTGGCGCAGGATTACGTGCGCGCCCACGGCTGGGGCCGGGACATCGACGGCACGCCGCGGCCCGAGGGCCGCATGATCGCGCTCCTGGGCGACGCCGAGCTCGACGAGGGCAACATTTTCGAGGCCATGCTCGAAGGCTGGAAGCAGGGCCTGCGCAATTGCTGGTGGATCGTCGACTACAACCGGCAGAGCCTCGACGCCGTGGTGCGCGAAGGCCTGTGGGAGCGCTATCAAAATCTGTTCCGCAATTTCGGCTGGGACGTCGTCGTGCTGAAATACGGCGCGCTGCAGCGGGCGGCGTTTGCCGAGCCGGGCGGCGACGTCCTGCAGCGCTGGATCGATAATTGCCCGAACCAGCTCTATTCGGCGCTGGT
>JASHQO010000515.1 GCA_030039105.1 Xanthobacteraceae bacterium | reverse complement strand
GTCGTGCTCGACGTCGTGGTCGAGGAGCAGCAGACCGGCGATTTCTCCATCGCCGGCGGCTATTCGACCGTCGACGGCCCCGTGGTCCAGGTCGGCGTCAGCGACAAGAATTTCCTCGGCACCGGCGACATCGCCAAAATCTCGGTGACCTACGGCCTTTATGCCCGCGGCTTCGACGCCTCGTTCACCGACCCTTACGCGCTCGGGCCGCGCGTCTCGCTCGGCGGCGAGCTGTTCGGCCGGCAGACCTTCGCCAACAGCAATCAGTCCTACGACACGACGCTGTACGGCGCGAAGCTTTTGCTCGGCACCCCGATCACCGACCAGCTCGGCGTGATGTGGAATTACTCGATCTATAACCAGGGCGTGTCGCTGCCCGCCGGAAACACCGCCTCGCTGCCGATCCAGCAGGCGGCGCAGGCGGGCGCCTATTGGGTCTCGTCGATCGGCAACAGCGTGACCTATTCGACGCTCGACAATGCCCGCAACCCCACCGAGGGCTTCCGCGTCCAGACCAACAACGACATTGCCGGGCTCGGCGACGCCACCAAATTCGCCCGCAGCACCGAGGACGTGCGCTACTACCATCCCATCGTCGGCGACGTGGTCGGCATGGTGCGCGCGCAAGCCGGTTACGTGACGCCGTGGGGCGGCTCGCAATTGCCGCTGCTCGACAACTTCTTCGGCGGCCCGCAGCTCGTGCGCGGCTTCGCCCCGAACGGCTTCGGTCCGCGCGATGTCACGCCGGGCACGTCGATGGATAACGTCGGCGGCAACGTCTATTGGACCAGCTCGGCCGAGTTGCAGGCGCCGGTGCCGCTGGTGCCCGCCGACGCGCAGTTGAAATGGGCGCTGTTCTCCGACGTCGGCAGCCTGTGGGCGAACGGCGCCTCCAGCGTGTCGAGCCTGTCGACGCTGTCGCCGTCGCAGCAGATCGCCAATTCGCGCGCCGCCCGCGCCTCGGTCGGCGCCAGCCTGATCTGGGATTCGCCGTTCGGCCCGCTCCGTCTCGACTACGCCTATCCGGTCGCCAAGCAGCCCTACGACGTGACGCAACGCCTGAATTTCGGCGCCGGCGCGTTTTGAACACAGGCGTGTTTCCCGGATGCGGTGCAGCACGAAGCGGTGCACCGCATCCGGGATCGTCGCAGACTCAGAGTTTGCGAAAGTCCCGGGTCTGCAGCGCATCATTCCGCTTCGCTCCATGCGGCGCTACGCCCGGGAAACGCAACGGCTCACGCGTATTTCAGCGTAATGCCACCGTCGACCACAAGCTCGAGGCCGGTGACGTAGCGGCTTTCGTCGCTGGCGAGATAGACCGCGGCCCAGGCGACGTCCCAGGCGTCGCCGCCAAAGCCCATCGGCACCTGGCGGTCGCGGGCGCGCCACATCGCCTCGATGTCACCGCCGGCGTAGCTTTTGGCAAGACCGGCGCTGTGCTCCACCATCGGCGTCCTCATCAGCCCGGGCAGGATGGCGTTGACGCGGATGCGCTTGGCGGCATATTCCACCGCCGTGGTCTTGGTGAGCTGGTTGAGCGCCGCCTTGGTGGCGTAATAAGTCGCGTACGGCACGCCGGTATAGCGGATCGAAGCGATCGACGAGATATTGACGATCGAGCCGCCGCCCTGGCGCTCCATCAGCGGGATGACGTGCTTCATGGTCAGGAATGCGCTCTTGAGATTGACGGCGAAGACGCGATCCCAGGCGGCTTCCGTGAGCTCGACCACGCCGCCTATTTCGGCAATGCCGACGTTGTTGTCGAGCACGTCGATGCGGCCGAAGGCCGAGGCGCAGGCTTCGACCATGGCGGCGACGTCGGTCGCCGTGCTGACGTCGGCGCGATACGCCAGCGCCTCACCGCCTTCTTCCTTGATGATGCCGGCGGTCTCTTCCGCCGCGGCCCGATCGATGTCGGCGCAGAATACGCGCGCGCCTTCGCGAGCGAATGCCACCGCGGTTGCCTTGCCGTTGCCCCAGCCGGGCCCGATCGAGCCCGCGCCGACCACCAGCGCCACTTTGCCCTTGAGCCGATCGGCCATGGCGGTCCTCCTCCATTTTGTTACGTCGTCATTGCGAGGAGCGCAGCGACGAAGCAGTCCAGAGCGGTGCCGTCGCCTGGATTGCTTCGCTTCGCTCGCAATGACGGCTCAACCTCATTAGCATTCAGTTTTTCCGTTCGACCTTGTCCCGCCTGGCGTCGAGTGCGCGCAGCTCGGTCTTGAGAATTTTTCCGTAATTGTTCTTCGGCAGCGCCTCGACGAACACGTAATCCTTCGGCCGCTTGAAGCGGGCGATGGCGTTGAGGCAGAGCGCGTCGAGCTCGCTGCGGTCGGCGTCGCCGACCACGTAGGCGACGACCGCCTCGCCCCAATCCGGATCGGGCCGTCCGATCACCGACGCTTCGCGGACCTCGGCATGCTCGAGCAAAATCTCCTCGATCTCGCGCGGATAGATGTTGGAGCCGCCGGAAATGATGACGTCCTTGGAGCGGTCCTTGAGCGTCAGATAGCCTTCGGCATCGAAGGCGCCGACGTCGCCGGTGTGCAGCCAGCCGCCACGCAACGTCGCCGCCGACGCTTCGGGATTGTCCCAGTAGCCGGGCATGACCACGTCGCCGCGGCACAGAATTTCACCGGTCGCGCCGGCCGGCAGCGGTCGGTCGTCGCCGTCGGCGACCGCGACTTCGAGGCAGCCGAAGGGGCGGCCGGCCGACGCCAGCCGCTCGGCGAAGCGCGGATGGTCGCGCTCCGCGATGTCCTGTTTCGACAGCGTGGTGATGGTCATCGGACTCTCGCCCTGGCCGTAGATTTGCGCAAAGCGCGGCCCGAAGCGGTCGATGGCGTCGCGCGCGTCGGCCACATACATGGGCGCGCCGCCCCAGACGATGGCCTTGATCTGCGCGGGATCGCACAAGGCGCGGCACGCGACCAGCCGCTTGACCATGGTGGGCGCGGCGAACATCGAGGTGCTCGGCCAGGCATCGATGAGCTGCATCACCTCGTCGGCTTCGAAGGAGCTCGACTCCGGCACGACGTTGACGCCGAGCTTCGCCACGTGCGCCATCATGTAGAGGCCGGAGCCATGGCTCATCGGCGCGGCGTGCAGCAGCGGATCGCCCGGCCCAATCGGGTTCACTTCGCTTACATACGCAAAGCTCGCCGCCGCCAGCACTTTGTGGGTGAGCATGGCGCCCTTCGGCCGGCCGGTGGTGCCGGAGGTGTAGAACAGCCAGGCCAGATCGTCGCCGCGGTTTTGCCACGGCGCGACCGGGTCGGCGGCGAACAGCGCGTCGTATTCGCGGCTGCCGATGACGATGAGACGTTCGAGGCCGGCCGGTGCATGGGGCGCAATGTCGGCGTCGAGGCCCGCCGACGCGAAGCAGACGCGGGCGCCGGAATGCTGCAAAATGTAGCCGAGCTCGCGGCCGTGCAGCTTGGCGTTGGCCGGCACCGCGGCCAAGCCCGCGTGCCAGATGCCGAACATCAGCTCGACATAGTCGGGACAGTTCTTGGCCGCGATGACGACCCGCTCGCCGGGTTGCAGCCCGAATTTTTGCTGCAGCGATGCCGCAAGCCGTGCGGCGCGCGCGGCGACGTCGGCGTAAGTCTTGATGGCTCGCGTGCCGAGTCCGAGCGCCGGCCGGTCGCCATGGCTCAAGCCTGCGCGATGGAGCCACAGCGCCAGATTCACGGCATCAGCCCTGCCACAGCGGCGCGAACTGCGCGGCGATCACGTCCTCGTATTTCAGCTCGCCATGCAGCACGCCTTGCTGGCGCAGGAACGCGGTCATGCCGGCGATGAAATCGCGCGACAGCGTGGCGTCGTAGTAGGGCAGGTCGCGGCGGATCAGCTCGACGATCAGGCCGGCCTCGGCCGGCGGAAACAGCTTGCGCCCGACCGCGCCGGCGCGCGACACGTCGGCCTTCAGCGCGGCCTGGGTCTTGACGATGGCGCGCACCGCCGCGGCCACCGTATCGGGCGAACGCGCGATCAGCGCGTCGGATGCGGTGATCGCCGGCGCCGTGTAGTTGAAGCACTGCTTCGGCCCGTCGCCGCGGCGGGCGTCGGCGACGACCGTGCCGTAACCGCCGCGCACCGCGACCTCCGCGCCCATGCCGTTCGCCCAAAAACCGTCGAGCTTACCGTCCTCGAGCGCCTTCGACGCCATGACGCCGAAATTCGGCACCTCGCCGGCCACGCCGGGCACCGGCGCGATGGTGACCCTGTCGCGTTGCAGATCGATGCCGGCGGCCATCAGCAGGCCGCGCAAGCCGGTATCGACCCACGGCGCGGCGCCGATGGTGCGGCCCTTGACGACGCCGAGATCGCCGCGCTTGGCGCCGATGTCGGAGCGCATCACCAGGAACCAGTACATGCCCTGGGCCTGCGCGGCGATCAGCTTGGCGCCCTTGTAGCCGGGAAACGCCGCCGGCACCGCATGCGCCGCGCCGCCGACGAAATCGATCCTGCCGTCGCGCAACGCTTCGTAGGCTTTGTCGACCGGATAGATCAGCTCGAGCGACACATCGAGGCCTTCGGCCTTGAAGAAGCCGAGCTCGACCGCGGCCTCGGCGACGAAATAAGACGGCGAGATCTTGTCCGGGATGGCAAGCTTCATCCTTTTCCTCCCCTGCGCAGCGAAGCGGCGCGCGGTCACCCTCCTCCGCTA
>JASHQO010000514.1 GCA_030039105.1 Xanthobacteraceae bacterium | reverse complement strand
TGCGCAGCTATCCGAACATGATCCCGCTGTCGGCGCCGGCGGTCGAGCGCATCGGTGCGCTGCTCAAACCGTATCCGTTCGATGTCATCCACGGTGCCTGGTTCGACCGCACCATTCCGCGCGACGGCAAGAGCGCGGTGGAGCGTTCGATCACGCGCTACGTCGCCGCGGTTCGCGGCGACGGTTCGGCCGAGTTGAAATGAAGATCATGCGCCAAGCAAGGAAAACCGGAAAATGGCCCGTATTGCAGCAGAGGTTAGACGCGACGCTCTTTCGCCGCGCCAGCAACGGCTCCACGACGATTTTCTGAAGTCGCGGCCACGCGCCACGCTGACCGGACCGTTCGGGGTATTGATCAACACCCCCGACATCGCCGAGCCGGCCGACAAGCTGGTCAATCACTTCCGGCATCACTCCAAGCTCGGCCGGCGGCTGATCGAGTTGACCATCATGCTGGTGGTGCGCGACGCCGCCGCGCAATACGCCTGGTCGGTGCACGAGCCGCACGCGCTCGAGCAAGGCTTTTCGCAGGCAACCATCGACGCCATCCGCGCCAGGAAGCGCCCGGACTTTGCCCACGACGACGAGCGGCTGGTCTACGACGTCGTCACCGAGCTGCTTGCCAGCAAGACTCTAAGCGCCGCGACGTTCGACCGCGCCAAGGCGGCGCTCGGCCTCGAAGGCCTCATCGAAGTCATTAGCTGCACCGGCCTCTACGGCATGATCGGGCTGGTGCTCAACAGCTTTGACATCCCGCCGCAGCCGGGCGTCAAGCCGCTGTAGTCGTCCTGCCCGGCCTCGTGCCGGGCATCGACGTCTTTTCTTCCGGACCAGATCAAGACGTGGATGGCCGGGTCAACTGTTCAGCTCGGCCATGACGACTACGCCTTACGCGCCCATGACGTAGAGCACGAGGCCGACGAGCAGCAGCAGATATTGCGGCAGCAGCATCGTCTTCAGCCGTGCGGTGCGTCGCCCGAACAGCACGAAGCGGCCGTCGACGTCGAAATTCGACTGCCCCGGCCGCCGCGCCTCCTGAATGAGCGGCACCAGCGCCAGCGTGGCGAGGCCGAACATCGCCGACAAGGTCAAGCACACCATCGCCGGCACGCGTAGCACGTCATTGGAAAACTCCACCCCCGACGCCACCCAGGCCAACAGCGCAATCGTCGCGATCAGCACCCAGGTGCTGGCGTAGTTGACGACTTCGAGCGCCTTGGTCGACGCGTCGCCCGGCGTGCCGTTCATGCGGTGGTTCCCAAATTTTTCTCAGTATACGCTTTAGCTTGGCAACTCCCAAAGGCAGCATGAGCACCGCTCAGCGTGAAGCAATAGAAGCTATTCGGATACGCGCCAAGACGACAAACATGAACGCACCAGCAGATATCTATATCACGGAGTTTTAGGAAGCATGCTGCCCACATTTATTAGACGCGGCATCGTCTATATACCGACTATGGCTCAACAAGAACGCGGAGGAGCCTACACCGACATTGAGCCCGTCGCAGTTCGGGCTACATCTGCTAGACTGACGCTGAGGAGAATGGTCATGCACACCGATCGTCGACGTCTCCTTGGGCTCTTGGCCGGCAGCCTTGCTGCACCTAAGCTCGGGCAAGCCGCAGCCGCCGATGCCACCATGAACCGCATCACCGCCTATGCCTTCTCGTTCGACGGCCTGCAGGGCGGGCCGATCCGCCTGTCGGACTTTGCCGGCAAGCCGATTCTTGTCGTCAACACCGCCTCGCTGTGCGGGTACACGCCGCAATATGCCGGCCTGGAGCAGCTCTATAAGCGTTTCCACGACCGCGGGCTGGTGATGATCGGCGTGCCGTCCAACGACTTCGGCGGCCAGGAACCGGGCGGCGTCACCGACATCGTCGCGACCGCCAATCACCAATACGGCGTCACCTTCCCGCTCGCCGCCAAGGCCGACGTGGTCGGCCCGAACGCCCACCCCTTCTACAAATGGGCGGCGAGCGAGCGACCGCTGGAAACGCCGAAGTGGAATTTCCACAAATACCTGGTCGGCCGCGACGGGCATGTCGCCGCCGTCTTTGCGACGCAGGTCGAGCCGATGGAAGCGCGCGTCGTCGACGCGGTGGCGAAAGAGTTCGGCCGCGAATAGCCCGCTACGTCCGTTTTAGATCGCCGGCTCCTGCGATTGCTCCAAGACCGCGCTGCCGCGCGGCGTCAGCCGCACCGCGCGCGTGCCGCCGTTATCGAGCCGCACCAGGCCGTCGATGATGGCATCCTCCCACACCGAAAGCCGCGGGCAGGTCGAGTGCCAGGCTTCCATGGTCTCGGGATAAGTACGCGGCCGGTCCGCCACCCAGGCGAGGAATTGCAGCATGACCAGGCTTGCCGGTTCGGACATCATCGCCTCCGTGCTTTGCGGATCCCAGCGCCTTCCCGGCCGCGGAACAAAGCTGCGAACGCCGCGTTATTTTGCGCCTAGTCTTGTGACATTTCAACAGCGAGGCATTGCATGTCCGTGCTCATCAGCATTCTCATCACGTTCGTCGTCATCATTCTGATCCTCTACCTCGTCAACATGCTGCCGATCGACGGCCGGGCCAAGCAGATCGTACGCGTGATCGTCATCATCATCGGCATTATCTCGTTGCTGCGCTACCTCGCGGTCTTCTAGGATGCTGGCGCCATGCGCCGCATCGAGGGTTATGTGATCGTTGCCGCCGACGGCATGATCGCCGATGCGTCGGGCGTCATGCCGGCTTCGATCCGCAATGACGCCGACCAGGCCTTCTTCCAGGCCGGCCTCGACTGCGCCGCGGTGGTCGTGCACGGCCGCCATTCCCACGAGGGCGGCCCGCGCGCGGCGCAGCGCAAGCGGCTCGTGGTGACGCGGCAGGTCGCGGCGACCGAGCCCGATCCCGACCGCCCAAATTCGCTACTGTGGAATCCGACCGGCGCCACCCTCGATCAGGCGATCGCCAAGCTCGGCGCCGCGGACGGTGCCGTCGCCATCATCGGCGGCACCGAGGTGTTCAGCATGTTCCTGCCGCTCTACGACACGTTCTATCTGTCGCGCGCGGCCAACGCGACGATTCCCGGCGGCCGGCCGGCCTTCAACGAGGTCGGCCCGCACGCCACGCCCGAGGACGTGCTCGCGCGCCATGGGCTCAAGCCCGGCCCGCGGCGCGATCTCGACGCGGCGGCCGGCGTCAGTGTCGTGGAGTGGCGGCGCTGACAGTCATTGCGAGCAATGACGACTACTTCACGACCTGGATCAGCTCCTTGAGTTGATCCTGCGTCAGCGGCGCAGCGAGAAACTTCTGCGTCACCGCGTCGGCCATGATGTCGTTGATGCCCATGACCTGGTCGGTTTGCAGCGCCTCCTTCGGGATCAGCTTGAGCACCCGCTGCACGATGCCGTCCGGCAGGCCGGAATACTCGCCGTAGACCTTGAGCGCCTCCGGGCTGGAATACATCCAGTCTACGGTCTCCTTATAGGCCTGCATGAAGCGCTTCATCTGGTCCGGCTTGCTCTGCAGCGTCACGGCGCCGGTGAGATTGACGCGCACCGCGCGGGTGCGCAGCGCCACGACGTCATTGCCGGTGGCGACGATGCGCGCCTTGCCGGCCTCCACCAGATCGAGACCGAACGGCGCGGCGCCAAAGCCGACGTCGACCTGCTTGGTCATGGTCTGGGTGATGGTGGAGGCGATATTGCCGGTCGCCGTCGGCTTCGCGGTCAAATGATCCTGCGCGATCAAAGCGAGCAGCGAGCCGTGGCTCGACGAACCGACCGCGGAATAGGCCACCGTCTTGTCGTTGAAGTCCTGCACGCTCTTGATCGGCGAATCCGCCGGCACGTACCAGTACAGGTCGGGAGCGCCCGTCATCTCGCTGGAGAAGATCCGGATCGGCGCGCCCTTGGCGAAGGTGCCGAGCGCTGCCGACACGCCGGACGCCACAGCGACGTCGATCGAGCCCGCGATCATCGCCTGGATCGATTCCGGGCCGGCCACCGTATAGAGAATGTCGAGGTCGAGGCCGTGTTTCTTGAAAATGCCGCCGCGCTGACCGAGCTCGACGATACCGGCGTCCCAGGCGCCCTTCTGCGGTACGGCAACCTTGAGCGTATCCTCGGCTTGGGCGTTGCGGATCGCTCCCGCCAACGCGAAGATAGACAGGACGACGGCGACAAGTCTTCGCATGATTTTTCCTCCCCAGCGATGACGGATTTGCAGATGCCGATTATCTTGGTGATATGACTTTACGCCCACCCCCGCCGAGTTCAAGTTCGCGCTCGGGCAACGCCACCGCGGCGCTCGACTACGAGATCGCGCAGGAGCAGGTCTCGGCGCTGGGCCGGGCCGGCCGGGCACTCGAAGCGGCGCTCATGGCCCTGGCCAGGCATGCCGAGGGTGCCAACAACCCGATGCGCGCCAAGCTTGTACAACAAGCGAGCTACGCGCTGTGGTGCTACATGATCCAGCGCGAGGCCATGGGACTGCGCGACCCGCGGCCGGTGCTGCGCGATTATCGGGTACCGGCCGAGGTGCACAATCGCATGGGTGCCTTCGGCGGCCGCTGACACCCTTTGGCGTTTGTCTGCCGTTAACCATGCGCAGGCCCGGCGCGAATCGTCTTACAACGTTTTGTTCACCGCTCGCGCGGCATTCTCGGCGCTAGAGCGGGATGAGTTTTGGTCGAATCGTCATCCCGCTCTAGCCCTTTGCTCGCGCATGATCTTTTCCGAAAACCGGTTGCCATCCTCGGATCAAAGTCCGAGGACAGGCTTTTTCGGGATCATGCTTTAATTCAACGCCGTGGCGACAGCGTATGATCGGCAACCTACCCCTGCTTGACGAGCTCGAGTCCGCACTCGCCTCCGGCAGCCCGACGCGCGGCAATGAGATTTTGACCAGCGTCACCGATCTTTTCATCAACGGCGCACCGCGCTTTTCCGACGAGCAGATCGGAATTTTCGATGACGTGATGGCCCGCCTGACGGCCAAGATCGAGGCCAAGGCGCGCGCCAGGCTGGCGCAGCGGCTGGCGCCGATCGCCAACGCGCCGAGCAACGTCATCCACCTGCTCGCCTCCGACGACGATATCGAGGTGGCACGGCCGGTGCTGACGCGCTCGCAGCGGGTCAGCGAGCAAACGCTCCTCGCTACCGCCAAAGAGAAGAGCCAGCAGCACCTCTATGCCATCAGCCAGCGCGAGGCGCTGAGCGAAGCGCTGACCGACATCCTGGTCGAGCGCGGCGACCGCGAGGTGGTCCACGCGGTGGTGAAGAACCGCGGCGCCCGCTTCTCCGACGCCGGTTTCCGCGTCCTGGTGCATCGCTCGAGCGGCGACGACGCGCTGGCGAGCGAAGTCGGCATGCGCACCGACATTCCGCGGCGCCACTTCCTGATGCTGTTGGAAAAAGCCTCGAGCGCGGTGCGGGCGCGTCTCGCGGCCGAGAATCCGCAAGCCGCCGGCGCCGACATCGACGGCGTCATGGCCGAAGTGGTCGGCGGCATCCGCGATGAAGCCCGCAACGCCTCGCCGGCCTTTGCGGCCGCGGAGGCGGCGGTGTGGGAGCAGAACCGTACGCGCCCGATCACCGAGGCCGAAGTCTATGAATACGCCCGCGACCGCAAGTTCGAGGAAACCGCGATCGCGCTGTCGATCATGTGCGATACGCCGATCGACGTGGTCGAGCGGGCGCTGCTCGACCCCGGCGCCGAGATCGTGCTCATCCTCGCCAAGGTCGCAGGCCTGTCGCGGACCACGACCAAGGCGGTGCTGCTGTTGCGCGCCGCCGATCGCGGCATGTCGACCGAGGATCTCGAACAGGCGCTGATGAGCTTCAACCGCCTGCAGCCCGACACCGCCAGACGCGTGCTGAGCTTCTTCCGCAGCCGCACCAAAAGTCGGCCAAGTCGCGCCTGCGCCCGGCCGTCGCCATCAACGGCTAAGCACAACGCATTCTGCAAGCCAAGACTTTAGTAGCCGCAGTAGTTATAGCCTACCTGCACCCAGGCGCCGTTCGGATACTGGTAATAGCAGCCGCCGTGCCACCAATAATAACCGCCGTTACGGCGCTGCGCTTCGTTGGCGATGATGGCGCCGGTTGCGGCGCCGATCGCGGCCCCGGCAACGATGCCGCCCGGATTACCGCGGCTCACCGCGCCGCCGACCACGCCACCGAGCGCGCCGCCGAGGATCGCCCCGCCGACCGGATTCTGCGCTGCCGCCTGTTGCCCGGGCATGACCGCCGCCAATATCAGCAACGCCATCGCTCCCAACATTCGCACCATGTCCGTTCTCCCTTGCCTCGCGCCTGCTGCCGACCGACGGTCTGGCTCAGTCACGGCGTTGATCGTTTATAGCCCATCCGCCGGCAAAAATGCGACCCGGTCGGCGGGCCGCGCGCCGGCGCCGTTCAGCCGGCGAGCCGCGGCAACAGCTTGAGCGCGGTCTCGCGGTTGATCGACGTCCGCTCGGCGGCGCTGAACGGGTAGGCGTCGAGGCCGTCAACCGCCTCGGTGCCGTCGCGGTACGGATAGTCCGACCCGAACATCAGTTGCGATACCGGGACGATCTTGAGCAGCGCCGCAAACTGGCCGGGCAAGTTCCCCTGCGCGATCTCATAATAGTACTTCTGCACGATCGGTAGCGGCCCATCGGGCATGCGCGGGTCCTTATCGACTTTCTGCTGGCGGACGAAGCGGCCGATCAGGAACGGCAGCGTGCCGCCGGAATGCGACCAGATGAACCGGACATCGGTAGCGCGGAAGGCGGTGCCGCCGGTGCCGAACAACAGGCTGGCAATGGTGCGCGTGGTGTCGGTGGCATATTCGATGGTGCCGGTCTGCAGGCCCTTGATCATGTTGGTGCAGCACGCCGGCTGGGTCGGATGGGTATAGACCACGGCCTTGCGCCGGTTGAGCTCCTCGAACACCGGCACGAAGTCGGCATCGCCGAGATATTTGCCCTGATAGCTGGTGAACAGCCCGATGCCATCGGCCTTGAGCACATCGAGCGCATATTCGATCTCGCGCAGGCTGCCTTCGGTATCCGGCAGCGGGAGGGCGGCGAATGAGCCGAAACGGCCGGGAAAATCCTGCCGGAGCTTTGCCGCGTATTCGTTGCTCTCGCGCGCCAGCTTGCGGCCCTCCTCGATATCGCCGAACCAGACGCCGGGCTCGACCACCGACAGCACCGCGGTCTCGACGCCCGCCTTGTCCATGTCGTCGAGCGATGCCTGCGGCGACCATTTCGGCGGCGGCGCGCCGTGCCGCATTTTGGCTTCGCCCTGGGTCGGCGGCACGAAATGGTGATGGACGTCGATGCGCTTCGCGGCCGCCGCTTGCGCCCACGCCGCGGCGCGGCCGAGACCGAGTGCGGCGAAGCCGCCGGCGAGAAAATTCCGCCGCGCCCGATTCCTTGGCGCGTTTTCCGGCGCACAACAGGCGCAAACGCGAAAAGCCCGGTGCCGCAGCGGTTTTTGCCAAGTCTGAAGCGGTGCTAAGAGGCGCGTGTTCATCCCTGTTCTCTGCTGTCTTGTCATTGGCGTCGCGTTCGCGAGCTTAACCGCCCACGCGATCTCGGCAAGTCGGTGCGGTCGACCGCGTCGAAGCGCTCAATTGCGTCTCGGCGTGTCAGCGATGACGGAACGTGACGAAGCCTTAAAGGTTTTCTTGCAGAATCTGCTTGACTCCCCGCTGATTGCATTTATGTGGGGAATCTGCCGCTGTTGGTCAGTTCGCGTGGGCTGACGGGCGGCTTTCGCATTCCGCGGCGCCGGCGAGCCGGCATCTCGGGTTCTAATAGTCTGGTTGGGGAGGACGCATGGCACAGAATGCCCTCTTGCGATCGGTGAAGGGCTTGGGTGTTCCAGGTACCGCCCGACCGGAAGTCAAAAAGGCGAAGCTGAAGGTCGCGCCGCCGCCCGTCGGCGAGCGCTACGATCATTTCGCGGTCCGCAACGGCGTGCGCTGCGCCGGCACCCATCTGATCATCGATCTGCACGGCGCCAAGCGGCTCAACGACATCGAGCACATCGAAGCGACGCTGCGGCGTTGCGTCGACGCCGCCAAGGCGACGCTGCTGCATATCCACCTGCACCATTTCCAGCCGAGCGGCGTTTCCGGCGTGGCGGTGCTGGCGGAGAGCCACATCTCGATCCACACCTGGCCCGAGGTCGGCTACGCGGCGCTGGACGTCTTCATGTGCGGCTCGGCCGATCCGGACGCCTGCGTTCCGGTGCTGTGCGAGGCGTTTTCCGCCAAGCGGGTCGGCGTCAACGAGCTCCTTCGCGGGCAAGACGCTTAAAGCGCAGCGGCGAATCTGCGACGATTGCGCGGCCGGGATTTTAAGTCCCGGCCGCTTTCATATCGGCGGCCTTCATATGGGCGCGTTCATATGGGCCGCCTTCATATGGGCCGCCGACCAAGCTTACGACCGGAGGGGTGTCATGGCAGAGAAGCCGGCAAAGAAGCGCTGGATCCGCGAGACCCTGTTCGACGATCTCGGCTTCAGCATGACGTTTGCGGCCGACAAGGTGCTCTACGAGCAGCAGACCGAGCACCAGCACCTGATCCTGTTCGAGCAGCAGTATTTCGGCAAGATGCTGATGCTCGACGGTTGCACCCAGATCTCCAAGCGCGACGAGTTCATCTATCAGGAGATGATGTCGCACGTGCCGCTGTTCGCCCACGGCAACGCGCAGGACGTGCTGATCGTCGGCGGCGGCGACTGCGCCATCGCCAAGGAGGTGCTCAAGCACGGCAGCGTCAAGCGCCTGACCCAGGTCGAGATCGACGCCAAGGTGATCGAATTCGCCAAGGAGCATTTCCCCGAATTCACCGGCCCGGTGTTCGCCGACAAGCGCTTCGAGAGCGTCATCGACGACGGCGCCAAATATGTCACCAAGACCGACCGGCGCTTCGACATCATCATCGTCGATTCCACCGATCCGATCGGGCCGGGCAAGATACTTTTCGGCGCCAAATTCTACGCCGGCTGCCGGCGCTGCCTGAAAAAAGGCGGCGTGCTGGTGACCCAGAACGGCGTGCCGTTCTTCCAGAAGAACGAGCTGACACTGACCATGAGAAAATTCCGCAAACTGTTCGCCGATGCCGCCTGCTACGTCGCCGCGATCCCGGTCTATATCGGCGGCCACATGGCCATGGGCTTTGCCACCGACAACAGGCGCTTGGCCCGTCTCGACGCCAGGACCATCGCAGAGCGCTACCGCAAGGCCGGCAGCTTCCCGACAAAATACTGGACGCCGGAACATCACGTCGCCGCCTTCTCGCCGCCGCGCTTCATCGCCGACCTGGTGGCGCGGGCGAAGCCGCGGCGCTGACGGCACCTTCATCGCCTCCTGATACAAACGTGAATGGCGCACGCCGCAGCCACCGCCTAGGCTGGGCGTGGCCGCGCATTGGCGCGGGCGCGTGGGAGGACGATGCCATGAAGCTCTATATGCATCCGGTTTCGATGACGAGCCGCCCGGTGCGGTTGTTCATTGCCGAAAATAAGATTCCGGTCGACGAGGTCACCGTCGACCTGTTCACCGGCGAGCAGTACCAGCCCGCCTATGCCGGCATAAACCCGAACAACATGGTGCCGATGATCGAGGACGGCGACCTGCGCCTGACGGAAAGTTCGGCGATCCTCAAATACCTCGCCGACAAGATCGGCTCGCCGGCCTACCCGAAGGACTTGAAGGAGCGCGCCAAGGTCAACGAGATCATGGACTGGCTCAACACCAATTTCTATCGCGAATGGGCCTACAATCTCTGCTACCCGCAGCTCTTTCCCCATCTCAAGCGCAGGAGCGACGAGGCGCAGGCCGCGACTCTGGAGTTCGGCCTGCAAAACTCCAAACGCTGGCTGCAAATCCTCAACGACCACTGGATCGGGCCGCACAAGCAATATCTGTGCGGCAACAAGATCACCATCGCCGACTATTTCGGCGCCGCGCTCGTCACCCTGGGCGAAGTCATCCGCTGCGATTTCTCGGCCTATCCGAACGTGCGGCGCTGGCTCGACAACATGAAGAAGCTGCCGACCTGGCCGAAGGTCAACGAGATATTCTATGGTCTGGTGGATTCGGTAAAAGGCCAGCAGTTCCAGGCGGTGTGAGGGCCGACAACAGAGGACGGACGACGCAGGACAGATGAGGAAAACGGAGCCTTCTATTCGTCGTCCGTCCGCGGTCGTCCGATAACGCCATGAGCTTTTTCCCCGGCAAAGACCCCGATCCCGGCGACGTTCCAGCCAGCGACGCCATCGCCCAGTTGATCGTGCCGCGGTCGGTCGATCTCGGCGGCTTTCAGGTGCATCGCGCGCTGCCGTCGGCGCGCTCGCGCATGGTCGGACCGTTCATCTTCTTCGACCACTTCGGCCCGGCGGTCTTCAAGGCGGGCGACGGCGTCGACGTGCGGCCGCATCCGCATATCGGGCTCGCAACGGTCACCTATCTGTTCGACGGCGAGATCGTGCATCGCGACTCGCTCGGCACCGCCATGCCGATCCGTCCCGGCGCGGTGAACTGGATGACGGCCGGCCAGGGCATCGTGCATTCCGAGCGTACCGCCGCCGACCACCGCGACGGCGGCGAGCCGCTGCACGGTCTGCAGTTGTGGGTGGCGCTGCCGATGAAAGAGGAGGAGATGGCGCCGGCCTTCGCCCACACCGCAGCGGCCGACATTCCGGAATTGCGCGCCAACGGTGCGATCCTGCGCGTCGTCGCCGGCGCGCTCCACGGACTGCGCTCGCCCGTCGTCACGGCCTGGGACACGCTGTTCGCCGAGGTGCGGCTCGAGGCCGGATTGCGCTGGCCGCTCGACTCCGCCCACGAGGAACGCGCGGTCTATGTCATCGCCGGCGAGATCGAGATCGGCGGCGACGCGCACGGGCCGGAGCGGCTCCTGGTGCTCAAGCCCGGCGACAAGGTCGTGGTCCGTGCGACGAGCGACGCCCACTTCGTCGTGGTCGGCGGCGCCGCCATGGACGGGCCGCGCCACATCTGGTGGAATTTCGTTTCCTCGCGCAAGGAGCGCATCGAAGCCGCCAAGGCCGATTGGAAAGCCGGCCGTTTCGCGATCGTTCCGGGCGACACGACGGAATTCATTCCGCTGCCGGACAATTGAGCCGCCGTCATTGCGGGAGACTAAACTCCAATCGCCGTCTTGATGCGCTGGCGCGAAATCGGCAGATCGCGAAAGCGCTTGCCGGTGGCGTTGGCAATGGCGTTGGCGACGGCGGCTGCCGCGGGCCCCTGCCCGGCCTCGCCGCTGCCGAGGAACGGCGTGCCGGGCCGATCGATGACGTGCACGTCGACGGCATCCGGCACGTCGGAAAAACGCAGGATCGGGTAGCTCGCCCAATCGACGCTGGTGATGCGGCGGTGGTCGAAGGTGACGTTCTCGAAAAGCGTCCAGCTCGTCGATTGCAGGATGGCGCCCTCGATCTGGTTCTTGATGCCGTCGGGGTTGACCACCTGACCGCTGTCGACTGCGGCCACGGCACGCACCATGCGCGCCCGGCCGCTCTCCCGGTCGACCTCGACCTCGCAGGCAATGGCGCAATAGGCGGCGAGGTTCTTGTAACGCGCAAAGGCAAAGCCGTTGCCGTGACCCGGCGCCGCCTTGCCCGGCCAGCCGAAATTCTTCGCCGCGGTCGAGACCGCGTCGCGGGCGCGCGGATCGTCGAGATGCTGCAGCCGGAATTCCACCGGATCGGCGCCAGCGGCGAGCGCAAGCTCATCCATGAAGCTCTCGATGCAGAACACGTTCATGTAGCCGCCGAGCGCCCGCAGCGCCGAGACCCGCACCGGCATCGTCGGCAGAAAGCGCGAGACCACCCTGGCGCTCGGAAACTTGTAGAGCGGAATCGAATTGCGATCGCCGCCGCCCTCGGGCATCGGGATCGGTTTTGGCGGCGGCGGCGTGAACGGCTGCGCCAACGACTGCGCCGCGAGCAGCGCGCCGGCGCCGCCGGGCCGCATCGAATGGGTGTTGCTCCACACGCCGTAATCCCAGTCGGCGATTTTCCGGCCGGTCGCGTCCAGGCTGGCGCTAACCTTGACCACCATGGCCGGACCGTAAGGCTCCCAGGCGTGCTCCTGCTCGCGGGTCCATTGCACCCGCACCGGCCGGCCGGGCAGCGCGCGCGCCAGCACGGCGGCGTCTGCGGCGGCATCGTCGGCGCCGTTGTGGCCGTAGCAGCCCGAGCCTTCGGCATGCGTAAGGCGCACCTTCTCCTTCGGCATGCGCAACATTTCGGCAATGGCGTCGCGGTCGGGATAGACGCCTTGGGTGTGGGTCCACACCGTCAGCGCGTCGCCGTCGAAACGCGCCACCGCGCACGAGGGGCCGATCGAGCCGTGGGACACGTAAGGCCGTGTATAGGTGGCCGACAGCGTCTTGCCGTTACCCGGCGCCGGCCCGTGCTGGTCGAACACCGCCGTGTCCTGCGACGGCAGCCCGAGCAGCAGCGCCGGCAGGGCGGCGCCGTCCGGCAACTTCGCCGTCTCCTGCCAATGTGCCGCCGCGGCGAGCGCGCGCATCGCTTCGACCGCCTGGAATTCACGCTCGGCGATGACGCCCAGAAAGCTGCCATCGCGCACGACCTTCACCACGCCCGGCATTTTTTCGATCGCAGCCGCGTCGACGTCGGTGAGGGTCGCGCCATAGCTCGGCGGCCGTACCACGCGGCCATGCACCATGCCATCCGGGCGCAAATCCTGCACATAGGCCGCGCCGCCGGTCACCTTGGCGGGAATGTCGATCCGCTGCTGCGCCTGACCCATGATGTTGTAGTCCGACGGCGCCTTCAGCGGCGACTGCGGCGCGGCCTGCACATGAAGCAATGCTGCGGACACCAGATCGCCGTAGCCGAAGCGGCGGCCATCGGGCGCGATGACCGCGGCGCGTTGGGTCTGCATCCGCTCGGGTGGCATGGCGGCGCGCTTGGCGGCCTCGGCAATGAGAATTTGGCGAACCTGTGCCGCGGCGTGCAGAATGGCGGTACCGCTGTCCTGCAGCGAATGGCTGCCGGCGGTGTAGCCCTCGTTCGGCGTCAGCGCCGTATCGGCGGTGATGATCTCGACTTTGTCAAAATCGGCATCGAGTTGCTCGGCAGCGATCTGCGACAGCGCGGTCTTGATGCCCTGGCCGAGTTCGGCCTTGCCGGTGCAGACGGTGATGGATCCACCGGCATCGATGCGAATCCAGGAATCCAGATAGGGAAACTGCTTCAGGCTGCCCGGGAGCGGCGGCGCAGGCGGCGAAGCGCTGGGTGGCGCGGCCGCGTCCTGCGCCGGCAATGGCGACGCCGAGAAGCTGAAAATCAGCGCGCCGGTTCCGGCGAGCACGGCGCGGCGCGAGATGGTGAGATCGTTGCTCATCCGGCTGCTCCCGTCTGCGCGGTTTTAATCAGCTCCTGCGCCCGGCGCACCGCGCGCAGGATCCGCATGTGGGTGCCGCAGCGGCAGAGATTGGGCTCCAGCCACGCGCGGATCTCGGCATCGTCGGCGTGCGGATTGCCCAGCAGCAGCGCCTGCGCCCGCATAATCATGCCGGCAATGCAATAGCCGCACTGCGCCGCCTGCTCCTCAATGAAAGCGCGCTGAATCGGCGCCGGATTGTCCGTCGTGCCGAGCCCTTCCACGGTCGTGATTTTCTTGCCGGCAAGCAGTGCCAGCGGCGTCACGCAGGAGAACACCGGCTTGCCGTCGACCAGCACGGTGCAGGCGCCGCACTGGCCCAGCCCGCAGCCGAACTTCGCGGCGTTGAGCTTGAGATCGTCACGCAACACGTAGAGCAACGGCGTGCGCGGATCGACGTCCACATCATGCTGCCGATTGTTGATATCGAGCTTCATCGCTGGTCCATCCGGGTTGAACTCACCGTAACGGCGCGTCCACTGCCGCGCGCATCGCGCACGGATTTTTCGATATCGCTCCACGATCCCTTGTCGGTGAAGCGCCCGCGCAAATATTTGGCGAGCCCCGCGACTTGGCCATCGTCGATGACATTGCCGAAGGCCGGCATGATCGGGCTGCGAATGCCGGCAACCGCCGGCAGGCCGTCGATGACGATGGTAACGAGATTATCGGCGTTCGGCCCGGTGATCGCGCTCGACAGCGCAAGGTCGATGCCGCCATAGGGCATGGCGCGCGGGCCCTCGTGGCAACCGGCACAGGCAGCGGCGTAGATCACCGCGCCTTCGCCGCCATCGCTGCTGCCGACGCTCGCGCGATTGGCCTGGCTGTCTGCGCTCGCAGCCGCGACCGCCTCGCCGCGCCGGGCCTGCACGGCGACCTGCTGCGACGCCTGCTTTTGCGCGCCGGCCTTGGTCGATTGGCCGGCAATGTATGTCGCGATCGCCCTCACGTCCTCCTCCGGCGCCGCGCGCAGATTCGCGACCACCTCGGCCATCGGCCCCCGCGCCACGCCATGATGTTCCTCGAAGCCGTCGCGCAGATAGCGATAGAGCGCAGCGGCGGTCCATGGCACCGCCGCCGGCGACGACGCGTCGAGGGCATAGGCGGTCCAGCCCTCGACTTCGGCGCCGGCCAGTGCGTCGCCGAATTTCTCTGCGCCCAAAAAGTTGCGCGGCGTGTGGCAGGCGCCGCAATGGCCGAGCCCTTCGACGAGGTAGAGGCCGCGTGCCGTGCCCGCGTCCATCGTCGCGTAGACGTTCGACGGACCCGGGCTCAAGAACAGCAGGTTCCACCCTGCCATCACGGTGCGATGGTTGAACGGAAACGACAGCGTATTGGCCGGCACCGTGGCGTGGACCGGCGCGCGGGTCATCAGGAACGCGTAGAGCGCGCGGTTGTCGTCATCCGACACCTGCGTGAAGTGATCGTAGGGAAACGCCGGATAAAGATACGCGCCGTCGCGGCGCACGCCTTTGCGCATGGCGCGCTGAAAAGCGGCTTCCGACCAGGCGCCGATTCCGGTCGCGGCGTCGGGCGTGATGTTGGTGGAAAAGATCGTGCCGAACGGCGTCGGGATTGCGACGGCTCCGGCAAACGCCCGGCCGCCCGGCGCGGTGTGACAGGTGTCGCAATCGCCGATCGCGGCCAGGATTGCGCCGCGCTTGACCACGGCCGGATCAAAGCTTGCCGCCGCGGGCGGCGTGATCGGATCGATTGCCGGTGGACCAGCGGCAAACACATAAACGCCGACCGCAACCGCCAAAAGAAGGCACAAAACCAACGCAAATCGTAGTGCCCGCATATCGAGCCCGGCTTGCCGCTGCGTTCCCCCTTCCAGCATCCATCCAACGGCTGCGCAATAGCGAAGTTCCGCAGGCGCACTGGCCGCAGTAAGTTAGCGGTGATCGCTGGAGCCGCCCAAGGAGAAGTCCATGTCCTGTCATTCTCGCGCCGTTGTCCTGCTGGCCGGCGCAGTTCTTGCCCTAACGACGCTCGCGGCGACGGCGCGCGACCAATCGGACCTGGCACAGGCCTATCGCATCATCGCGTCGAAAACTTTCGTCGACCTGACCCACAGTTTCGGCCCGGAGACGCCGGTGTGGGCCGGCTTCGGCCAAGCCAAATTCTCGCCCGCCGCCGATCCGAACACGCATGAGCCCTACACCATCGCGAAGGACGGCTTCCGCACCACCTACTACGAGATGGTCGGCCAATACGGCACCCATGTCGATCCGCCGGCGCATTTCGCCCCCGACGGCATCACCATGGATCAGATTCCGCTCAAGCAGATGATCCTGCCGATGGTGGTGCTCGACGACACGCCCTACCTCGGCAAGGATCCCAACCACGCCTTCTCGGTCGCCGATCTGCAGGCCTGGGAGCGCATCCACGGCCGCGTGCCCAAGGGCGCCTTCGCGGCGCTGCGCACCGACATGTACAAGGATTGGGACTCCAACCCCGAGCGCTTCAAGCGCCAACCGTTCCCGGCCTGGGCGTTCGCAACCATCAAACTTCTCTACGAGCAGCGCGGCGTGACCGCGACCGGCCACGAGGCCATGGACACCGACACCACCGACAAGATGGATTCGGAGACCTACATTCTGCAGCACGGCCACTATCAGATCGAGGTCATGGCCAATCTCGACAAAGTGCCGGCGACCGGCGCGATCATCGTGGTGACCTGGCCGAAGGTCGAAAAGGGCCTGGGCTTTCCGGCGCGCGCGTTCGCGATCTTGCCGTAGCCGGCTATGCGCTCGCCACCGCCACTTGCCGCTGCGAGCGCACCCACGCTCCGATCTCGCGCTCGGCCTCGGAGCGGGCAAAGCCGTAGCGTTCCTGCAGGCGCGCGACGAGCTCGTCGCGTCGGCCATTGATGCGGGTGATGTCTTCGTCGGTGAGCTTAGCCCAGTTGTGCATGACCTTGCCTTTGAAGTGCAGCCAATTGCCCTCGATCTGATCCCAGGTCATCGTGGTCTCCCGTGCCATCATTTCCATGCCGAGTGTTCCTACGCTCATGACGCCTCATGGGGCGGGCGGATGTGAACCGCGCGTTGCGGCCTCAGTTCGACGACAACGCGGTCATTCCAAGACGAATGTTGGCGTTGCGCGGGCGGAGGCTGAATGTCAATTCAGAAAGCGATTGTTCCCGACGGCACGGATTTTCTTATCGTCGGCTTGGTTGCGAACCGTTAAATGACGATGCAGAAACTCCGGCGCTTGACGGCGCGGATGCAGTCGTCGATGAACAAAATATGGTCACTCAAGCTTCCGACGTTGCTCGTCTGGCGGACGGCATCCGCGCCGGCGACCGCACCGTGCTGTCGCGCGCCATCACGCTGGTCGAGAGCAAGCGCGCCGACCACCGCTCAACCGCCGCGGCGCTGACGCAAAAGCTGCTGGCGGCGACCGGCCATGCGGTGCGGGTCGGCATCACCGGCTCGCCCGGCGTCGGCAAATCGACCACCATCGACGCGCTCGGCTCGATGCTTACCCGGCAGGGCCACAAGGTCGCGGTGCTGGCGGTCGATCCGTCGTCGCGGCGCACCGGCGGCTCGATCCTCGCCGACAAGACCCGCATGGCGCGGCTCGCCACCGACCCCAACGCCTTCATCCGCCCCTCGCCTTCCTCCGGCAGCCTCGGCGGTGTGGCGGCGAAGACCCGCGAGACCATGCTGCTATGCGAGGCCGCGGGCCACGACGTAATCCTGGTCGAGACCATCGGCGTCGGCCAATCCGAGATCGCGGTCGCCGACATGACCGACTTTTTCCTGGTGCTGGTGCTGCCCGGCGGCGGCGACGAATTGCAGGGCCTCAAGAAAGGCGTCGTCGAGCTCGCCGACATGATCGCCGTCAACAAGGCCGACGGCGACAACCTCGGTCGCGCCAAATTGACCGCGGCGGAGTATGGCGCGGCATTGCACATTCTGGCACCGGCCTCGCCGAACTGGTCGCCGCCGGTCGTCACCTACTCGGCGTTGGCCGGCGACGGCGTCACGACGCTGTGGACGCATATCTTGGATCACCAGCAGAGGCTCTCCGCCTCGGGCGAGCTTACGGCGCGGCGCGGCGCGCAGCAGGTAAAGTGGATGTGGGCGATGCTGGAAGAGCGGCTGTTCGCGCCGCTGCGCACCGACCGCGCGCTCAAGGCCGCCCTGCCAAAAATCGAAGCCGACGTCGCCGCCGGCCGCCTGGCGCCGGCCAGCGCGGTGGAAAAGATCGCCGCGATGCTGGAAGTTTGATGCGCGTCCTCATCACCGGCTTCGGCCCGTTTCCCGGCGCGCCGTTCAATCCGAGCGCAGCCTTGGCCAAGGCCCTCGCCCGACGGCAACGGCCAGCTTTTGCCGGGATCGACCGTTCGCTGCACGTTTTTGCCACCACCTATTCGTCCGTCGATCGCGACCTACCAAGGCTATTGGCAAGGCAACAGCCCGACGTCGTCCTGATGTTCGGCCTCGCCGGACGAAGGCGTCACCTCTGCGTCGAGACGCGGGCGCGCAACGCTGTCTCCCTTTTGTCTCCGGACGCCAGCGGCTACCGGCCGGCGCACGGTGTCATCGCGCCGGGCGCGCCTGCTGCGCGTCAAGGCTATGCCCCGTTCATGCGCCTTGCCGGCGCGACCCGATCAACTGCAGTTCCGGCACGATTGTCGCGCGACGCCGGACACTATCTCTGCAACTACATCTACTGGCGCGCCTTGGAACAGGTGCCGGACGATCGCCCGCTGGTGCAATTCATTCATATCCCGCCGCTCGGCTTCAAGCCGCGGCGACGCCGAAATTTTGCCAAGCGGCCGCCGAGGCTTGCACAATTGCTGCAAACCGCCGAAGCAC
>JASHQO010000513.1 GCA_030039105.1 Xanthobacteraceae bacterium | reverse complement strand
CTGCGGCAAGCACGAGCGCGGCGGCAAGCACGAGCGCGGTGGCAATCGCTGCGATGAAATGATTTGGCGAACGTCGCATGAGGACCTCGTCGTGCGCCCCAACCCGAACGCCGGCGGTATTTGCAGCAATCGCCGCGGCAACGCAACCTTTTCGGCGGGCTTGACGCATTGTCGGGCTTTGGACCATGTTTCTCCTGCGCTGCGCGCATCGACCGGGCTGATCTGAGCCGCCGACATGGCTGCACCGCCGCGACATTGCGCGCCCGTCGCAAATCCCGTAATGACCGACGCGAAGGGCGCAATGTCGAGGAGCGCGGCATGACCGGAATGCTGGAACACGAATTGCCCGGGCTCGGCCACAACCAGCCGTCCGCGGAAGACGCCGACGAGATCAAGCACGGCAAATGGGAGCGCTGGGCCAAGAAGCGCACCTTCGTCCGCGCCCTCGAAGGCACCTACAGCCACCTCTACAAGAAGCTACTCGAGGAGCCGCGGGTCTATTCGTCGAAGGACCATCCGTGGAAGGGCGGTCCCGCGATGTACGGCAAGCACATCATCTCGCCGCAGGCCGTCAACATCGTGCAGTCGATCGAATCCCACATCGAATGCTACGCGCCGCTCAATGCCGGCCAGAAGCACGGCCACCTCAACAGCGCGGTATTCTACGTGCTCAAAGGCCACGGCCACGACGTGCACGACGGTCGCTACATGAAATGGGAAGCCGGCGACGTGATGCTGGTCGAGAACGGCTGCGTGCATCAGCACTTCAACGACGACGAGAAGGAATCCTGCATCCTCTTGGTATTCAAGGCCAAGCCGCTGTTCCTGTTCATGCACCTCTTGTTCCAGAAGATGGTCGAGTGGCCGACCGACAAGCTGCCGCCCGGCGTCAAGGAATTCCATCCGCCGACGGATATTTGAGGGACAGCGCATCATGACTTTGTTCGAAGACAAGCAGGCCGCGCTGTCCGGCGACGCCACCAGCGCATTCTTGGCCGAAGCGATGGTCGAGTCCGAGCGCTTCCGCGCCGACTACGCCACCCTGCCGAACGTCATCAAGGCCAAGGACATGCCGTGGGAGCGCTCGCCCGACGGCCTGATCAAGCACCTCGTCAACCAGAAGATGCACACGCGCGAGTGCTGCATCGAAGCCTATATGCAGTTCCTCAAGGACGGCGAACGCTCCGGCAAGCACCGCCACATGTGGGAGGAATTGTTCTTCGTGGTCGAAGGCTCGGGCTACGACCTGCACTGGGACCTGAAATGGGATTGCCTCGAAGCGTTCGAGTGGGAATGGGCGCCGGAGCCGAAGAAATTCGAATGGACGGTCGGCGATTACGTCTACATCCCGCCCTTCACCATGCACCAGCACTTCGCCAAGCCCGGCGAGGAATGCCGCATCATCGTGATGTCGAACCGCATCGTCAAAGACATGGGCTTTGACTGGTACGACCAGGTCGAGCACGCGCCGGGATTTTAGGACGAAGCCGCCAGCCGCTACTGCAGGCTGATGTTCGCCTCCTTTATCACGCGGCCCCAGAGCTTGGTTTCCGCGGCAAAAAATGCGGCGGCGTCGGCCGGCGTGCCGCCCATCGGCTCGAGCCGCAACGCGCGCAGCTTGTCGTCGATCTCCGGCTTCTGCAACACCGCGACGACGTCGTTGTTGATCTTGTCGGCCAGCGCCTGCGCCAGGCCGGGCGGACCGACGAGCGGAAACCAGGTGATCGAGCGAAAGCCGGGAACCCCCTGCTCGGCGATGGTCGGGATTTCCGGCACGTCCTTGGAGCGCTCCTCGCTCGCCACGCCGAGCAGCTTGAGCTTGCCGGCGCGATAGAGCGGCACCGACGTGGTCAGCGTATCGAAGAACATGTCGACATTGCCCGACATCACGTCGGTCAGCGCCGGCTGCGCGCCGTTATAGGGCACGTGCACCATCTTGATGCCGCCGAGCACCTCCAGCTCGCTGCCGGACAGATGCGCGGTCGAGCCGGCGCCCTGGGACGCAAATGTAAGCTTGCCGGGATTGGCCTTGCCGTAGGCGATGAGGTCGCCGACCGAATTGGCGGGAAAGTCCGGGCGCACCGCGAGCACATTCGGGATTTTGGCGAGCAGCGCGATTGGCGTGAATTGCAGCGGGTCGTATTTGAGGTCGCGGTAAAGCAGGTGCTGGATCGACACCGGCGACGGCGGGCAGACCAGCAGGGTGTAGCCGTCGGGGGCCGCGCGCGCCACGTATTCGGCGCCGATCGCCATCGCCGCGCCCGCCATGTTCTCGACGATGACCGGCTTGCCCCAGGTGTCGCCGAGCTGATTGGCAACCAGCCGCGCCAGGATGTCGGTGGTCGACCCCGGCAGCGACGGCACCACGATCTTCACGACACGGTTCGGATAAACCTCCTGCGCGCGGCCGGCGGCGGCTGCGAGACACGTCAGCACCGCGGCCAGGGTCAGGGCCAGGGTCGGGGCCAGCGCGAAGTCACGTAATCTCGGCATGTCGCTCCCCGGATTCCGCATTTGCGCAGAACGCAGGGCCGACTATAGAAAACCCTGCGCGCGCGAGCCAAGACCCGGCCGCGCCCGCGCGCCGCGGCGTATTGCCCGGGTGCGTTCGAGGGAAGACGCATCTCCGCTCATTCCCGCGCAAGCGGGAATCCAGAAGGCGGCGATCGCTGACGCGGAGGATCGTTCGATCCCCGCTTTGCCGGGGACGAGTGGGAGGCCTGGTGGCGACGAAGAAATATCGACTGGGCGTCGACGTCGGCGGTACCCATACCGACCTGGTGCTACTCGACGTTGCCGACGGCACGTTGGCGGTGGAGAAGGTTGCGACGACGCCGAAAAATCCCGCGCTCGGCATCATGCGCGGCATCGGCAACTTTGCCGCGCGCGGCGTCGATCTGGCGGCGATCGAGTTTTTCTCCCACGGCACCACGATTACCACCAACGCGTTGCTCGAGATGCGCGGCGCCAAAGTGGGGCTGCTGATCAACCGCGGCTTTCGCGCCATCCAGGAGACGCAAGGCCAGGCGCGGGACGGCAACGTATTCGATTATTTCTTCCAAAAACCGCTGCCGATCGCGCCGCAGAGCCTGACCCGGGAGATCGGCGGGCGCGTCGACTACACCGGCGCCGCGCTCGAGCCGCTCGATGAAGATGCGGTCCGTCGCGCCGCGGCGGAGCTGAAAGCCGCCGGCGCCGCCTCGATCGCGGTGTGTTATCTGTTCGCTTTCATGAATCCCGCACACGAGCGGCG
>JASHQO010000512.1 GCA_030039105.1 Xanthobacteraceae bacterium | reverse complement strand
ATCTGCCGTACCGCTCGGTCGACGACTTCACCACGATCACGCTCTGCTCGGAATATCCGTACGTGATGGCGACCAATATCGACAGCGGCATCAAGAGCGTCGCCGAGCTGATCGCGACCGCGAAAGCGCGGTCCAATAATCCGCTGATCTACGGCACGCCCGGGGTCGGCTCCGGCCCGCATCTCGCCATCGAGCTGTTCGCGCTCGAGACCAAGATCAAGGTGCTGCACGTGCCGTATCGCGGCAGCGCGCCGGCGGTGATGGAGCTGGTCGGCGGCCGGCTCGATTTCATGATGGACCCGCCGGCGACGATGATGGAGTTCATCAAGAACGGCAAATTGCGGGCGCTGGCGGTGTCGAGCGCCAAGGAATATTTTGCGCTGCCGTCGGCCCCGACCATCGCCGAAAGCGGCGTCAAAGGCTTCGACGTCAGCGCCTGGCAGGGCCTGATCGGACCGGCCGGCTTGCCGGAGCCGATCGTCAACCGGCTCAACGCCGAGACCGTGCGCATCCTGAAAGATCCAACGACCGCCGAGCGCCTACACACCTTCGGCAACGAGCCTGCGCCATCGACGCCGGCCGAGTTCAAGCAGCGACTGGTCGACGACATCGCCAAATGGACGACAGTCGCCGAGCAGATTCACTTCGAAAAGATTTAACGCGGCGCACCGCTCCGTCGTTACGAGCGAAGCGAGGACTCAACTCACTTCCTGGCTGCGCTCGCGCCGCTTCTTGCGCCGCGCGCGACGCCGTGCCGGCTCCGGCCGCGACAGCATCGGCTGCTCCACGATCGGCTCGACGGCGACATCGGCGGCCGCGATCGCTTCGGGTTCGGGCCCGTAGAATGCCGGCGCAGGCGCTGCAGGCTCCGCCGCCGCGTGCAGAATTTCGCTCGCTTCGCGCGCCAGCTCGGCCTCGCGGGCGACGTGCTCCGCTGCGCGCGCCTGCCGCAACGCCAGCTCGCGGGCATGGGATTTGCGCTCCGCCATGGCGTCGCGGACGCGCTTGATCCAGTTGCGGGCCTGGACCGCGACCCGGCCGGCGATGCCGCCGGCCCAGACCAACTCGAAGGGCGTAAACTCGCGCCAGGTCTGATCGCCGTCGACGATGGCGCGGGCGATCAAATTGCCGGCCATGGCGGTGGTGTTCAGGCCTTGGCCGCCAAAGCCAGAGGCCAGCCAGACGCCCGGGCCAAGCTCGCCGATCTGCGGCATGCGGTGCACGGTATTGCCCAGCGTGCCGGACCACACATAGTCGATATCGACGTCGCCGAGCTGCGGATAGGTCTTTTTGATGTCGCCCCGCAACGCGCGCAGATAGCGGCGCGGATTGCGGGCCCAGGCGGTCGAGCGACCCGACAGCATCAGGCGGTCATCGCCGACGATGCGATAGTGATTGTCGGCGAGCTCGGTATCGCTGACGGCGCCGCGATAAGCGATCGCGTCGTGCAGGCGTGCGCCGAGCGGCGCGGTGGTGACGATATAAGTGGTGATCGGCACCAAGGTCGCCGCGATCTGCGGCAACAGCCCGCCGATCGCGACGTTGCCGGCCAGCACCACGTGGTTGGCGCGCAATTTCGCGCCCGGCGTCACGATGCGTTTGCGCACGCCGGCCGGGTCGATCGACAGCGCCGGCGTCTGCTCGAAAATGCGCGCGCCGTCGCGCTCCGCCGCAGCCGCCAGCGACAGCGCGTAGTTGAGCGGGTGGATGGAGACCGCCTTCACATAATGGACCGCGTGATAGTAGCGCTCGCTGCGCAGGATCGCCCGCGTCCGTTCCGTCGGCCAGCTCTCGATCTCGCAGCCGAGATCGTCGAGGAGCCGCACCAGTGCGACGAATTCGTCGCCATTGTCGACCTTGGAGACGTAGACCCAGCCGTCCTGCGGCGCGATGCCGACCGCAACCTCGTCGTCGATCGCATTGCGCACGTAGTCGACGCCGGCCTGGGACAGCGCCCACAGCGATTTGGTGCGCTCGAAGCCGACGCGGGCGATAATCTCGTCGGCATCGCAGGCAAAACCCGGCAGCACGAAGCCGGTATTGCGGCCCGATGCGCCGGCCGCCAGCCGGTTGGCTTCCAACAGCACGACCGACCAGCCGGACCGCGCCAATTCCCGCGCCGCGGTCAGCCCGGCGAGCCCGCCGCCGATGACGCAAACGTCGATGTCGAGATCCACATGCAGCGCCGGCCGCAGCGGAGCGTCGACCTTGGTGGCCGCGTACCAGCTTTGGCCATAGGCTTTGATGTCGGACTCGCTCATGTCTTTTGGGGCTCAGGCGCTTGCGCTTTTCGGTCCACGGGGTGCGGCGAGCACACTAGACCATGATGCGATCAAGTGGAATCGGATCATGGTCTGGTTTTTCGTTGGAGCATGATCGTTTCGGAAAACCGGCATCCGTCCTCGGATCAAAGTCCGAGGACAGGCTTTTTCCGGATCGTGCTCTAGACTCCCTGCACGCAGAAAGCGACATTGCCGCCATGCGCCGCCTGATGCTGCTCCGCCACGCCAAGACCGAACGCCCCGCGCCCGGCCAGCACGATCGCGACCGCACGCTGACCAAGCGCGGCCGTGCCGATGCGCCGGCGATCGCCGGCTACATGGCGCATCATGGCCTCGTTGCCGACGTGGCGCTGGTATCGACGGCAAAACGCACGCAGGAGACCTGGGAACTGGTGGCGGAGGCTTTCGCCAAGCCGCCGCGGCTCGTCAGCGACGAGCGCATCTACAACGCCAACGCCGAGGGCCTCCTCGCCGTCATCGCCGACATGCGCGGCGCCCACAGCCTGCTCGTCATCGGCCACAATCCAAGCCTGCACGACCTGGCGACGCGGCTCACCGCGTCCGGCGACGCCGCGGCCCGCCAGCGGCTGGCGCAAAAATTGCCGACCAGCGGCCTCGTCGTCATCGATCTCGCCTTCGACGACTGGTCGCGGCTGCCGCGGCACGCCGGCCGGCTGGAGCGTTTCGTCACGCCGAAGCTGATCGCCGGCGGGACGGACTGAATTTCGCCAAGCTGAAAGTCTCGCCATGTACCGCCGCATCCTGGTGCCAATCGATCTCGCCGACGTCGAGTTGGCCAAGCCCGCCGTCGCCACCGCGGTGATGATGGCGCGGGAATCGGACGGCGCGCTGCGCCTGGTCAACGTGCTGGCGGTGACGCCGGCGCTGCTGGCCGAATACGTGCCGCCCGACTTCGACGCGCAGCAGCGCGCCTCCGCCGAGGAGGCGATCGCCATCGTTGCCCGGGAGACCGGACTGGAACCAGGACGGGTCTCGACGGTGGTGCGCCAGGGTAATGTCGACCGCGAAATCCTCGATGAGGCCAAGGAGATGAACGCCGACCTCATCGTCATGAGTTCGCACCGCACCGGCGTGCGGACCTATTTCAGCGGCTCCAATGCCGGGCACGTGGTGCGCTACGCCGCCTGCTCGGTGCTGGTGGTGCGGCCGCAGCAGCACGAAGAATAACGCCTTCGAGCCTTCAGCGACGTCCGGCCTCACGGCGGTCAATGTCGGCGGTGCCGTCCGGCTCGACGGCGGCGACGTATTGGGCGCCGCACGAAGCCGCGCGGTTCAGGCCGCCAATGTGACGCGGCTTATTCCGGCCTTATGTTGGCGTCCTTGACCATCTTTTCCCAGGCGACCAACTGCTCCTTGATGTAGTCGCCGAGCTCCTGTGGCGTCGAGGAAAAGCCTTCAAAGCCGACGTTCTTGAATTTGTCCTGGACCTCGGGGCTGTCGATGATCGTGCGCAGAACACCGTTGAGCTTGGCGACCACCTCTTGCGGCGTGCCGGTCGGCGCGACGATGCCGGCCCAGGCGTCGAGGTTGAAACCCTTCACGCCGGCCTCGTCGAGGGTCGGCAGGTCCGGATACAGCTTGCTGCGCTTGATGCGCGAGATCGCCAGCGGCCGCAATGCGCCGGCTTTGACGTGCGGCATCGCGGTGGTGAAATCGGCGAACATCATGGAGACGCGTCCGGCCATGATGTCCTCGAGCGCCGGCGGCGTCGACTTGTACGGCACCTGCAGCACGTCGATCCCGGCCCAGTGGGCGAGCGTGTCGCCGCCGACGATGCCGGCGGTATTGCCGCTGGCGAACGACAGCTTGCCGGGATTGGCCTTGGCATAGCTGACCAGCTCCTTGACCGAATGGATCGGCAAGTTCGGATTGACCACCAGCATCAGGGTGAAGCTGCCCACCCGCGTGACCGGGACAAAGTCCTTCAGCACGTCGTAGTCGACGTCCTTGTGCAGGAACGGATCGGCCGACAGCGGCGAATTGGTCGCCATCAACAGCGTATAGCCGTCGGCCGGTTGATGATGAACGTAAAGCGCCGCGAGCGCGCCGTCGGCGCCCGGCCGATCGTCGACGATGACGGGCTGGCCGAGCGCGGGGCCGAGCTTGTCGGCGACGATGCGGCAGAGCGTATCGCTGGCGCTGCCGGGACCGAACGGATTGATGAAGGTGACCGCCCGCGACGGGAAGTCATCGGCACGTAGCGCTGCACTGTATAATGCGGCCGCGGCAGCCACGGCGATGAGAAGCAGCTTTTTCATCCCTGAACCCTCCCAGAGCTGGCGCAAATTATTTTTGCGGCTCGCCTGGCGACCTTGCGCTGCCGCACGTTTTTCGCCCCCATTTTCAAGGATAGCAGATTTGCCGGCCGGCGCAGTGCGTCATTCCGCCGGGAGGGGCCCGGCATGGTCGCCGGTCGGCCTTCGAAGCCGCGCAGCACCGGCAACAGCCGCAGCCAGGCGAGCGCGATCACCCGGCCCAGCATGTCGTGGGGCGTGCGGGGTCTGGATGCCGCGCCTGAGCTACTCTGCCAACGCCGCCAGGATCCGGGCCCAGCTACGAATGCCCTTGTGGAAGCACTTCAAGTCGAATTTTTCATTCGGCGAATGCACCCGATCGTCGTCGAGCGCGAAGCCGACCATCAAGCTGTCCATGCCGAGCACGGTCTTGAAGTCGCTGACGATCGGGATCGAGCCGCCGGCGCCGATCGTGACCGCCTTCTTGCCCCACTCCTCGGCGAGCGCGGTGCGCGCCTTGCCGAGCGGCGGGCTGTCGAAGGCGACCTCGAATGCCGGATTGCAGCCGAAATTGCCGAACTCGACCGAGCAGTCCGCCGGCACGCGGGCGCGCACGAACTGGCGAAAGGCGTTGCGGATCTTTTCCGGCTCCTGGGCGCCGACCAGGCGAAACGACACCTTGGCGCTGGCCTTGCCGGGGATCACGGTCTTGGCGCCGTCCCCGGTATAGCCGCCGATGATGCCGTTGATCTCGGCGGTCGGCCGCGTCGAGATTTGCTCGATCAGCATGCGGCCCTTTTCGCCGGCTGGGATTTTCAGGCCGATCGGGCCCAAAAACTTCTCCGGCGTCAGGCCGAGGCCGGTGAGATCGGCCTTGATGTCGGCCGGCAATTCGTGGACGCCGTCATAAAAGCCCGGAATGGTGACCGCGCCGTCGGCGTCGTGGATTGCCGAAAGAATATCGGCGAGCACATGGATCGGATTGCGCGCCGCACTGCCGAACAGGCCGGAATGCAAATCCCGGTCGGCACAGGTCAGCCGGATCTCTTCGTAGAGAAGGCCGCGCAGCGACGTGGTGATCGACGGCGTCTGCGCGTCCCACATGCCGGTGTCGCACACCAGAGCCAGATCGCGGCGCAGCTCCGCGGCATTGTCGCGGACGAAGCCGAACAGGTTCCTTGAGCCGCACTCCTCCTCGCCCTCGATCAGCGTGGTGATGTCGAGCGGCAGTTCGCCGGTAACCGCCTTGAAGGCGCGGCAGGCCTCGATGAAGGTCATGGCCTGGCCTTTGTCGTCGCTGGCGCCGCGGGCGACGATGATCTTGCGGCCACCATCGAGCGTCTCGATGCGCGGCTCGAACGGCGGGGTCTGCCAAAGGTCGACGGGGTCGACCGGCTGCACGTCGTAGTGCCCGTAGAACAGCACCCGCGGCGCCTTGCCGTTGCCGCTCTTGCCGTTGCCGCTCTTGCCGACCACGACCGGATGACCCCCGGTCGGCCGTGCGCTCACCTCGAAGCCGAGGCTGCGCAGGTCGGCGGCGACGTGCTCCGCCGCGGTGCGGCAATGGGGGGCATAAGCCGGGTCGGTCGACACCGATTGGATGCGCAACAGCGCAAACAAACGGTCGAGGCTGCCGTTGAGGTCGCGGTCGATGCGGTCGAGGACCTTCGGCAGGGCTTCCGATGCCGTCATGGATTCACCTATCGTTCGTGCTCGACCTTCTATAATGCGCGGCCTTTCTCATTTCCACCGCCCTTCACCGACAGAAAACCGTTGCATGTTTGCAACGCTTGGGCGCGCGCGCGCTGTCACACTGTCTCTTTTCTGGACATTTGCTTGTCACACCGAGGTCGACTGTACATTATGGCGAGAACCTGCCGACAGTGCGGGGGCGGCAGGGGAAAGCGGACAGCCACGTTTCGTCGTCGAGACCGCGGTGAAACGTACGGTTGCCGAGAAGGCGGTGGGGGTTCGGGTTCAACTTCGACTCTCAGGTCAAAGCCTGATGCGAGTGCCGGCGAGAGCAAGCGCCGGCGGCTTTGGCATGGGTTTTGGACACGAGTCATGGGCTTTGGATACGAGCTGCGGACGCCGCTGCGGGTAAGTGGTCTTGAAACGGCGGCGCGCCGGAGGGGGAAATCGTGGCGTATCCCATCACCGATATTCGGGGCATCGCGCCGGACACGGCGGAGATCCTCAAGTCGGAGGGGATTCGGACCACCATCGGGCTTTTGGGCTCGGCCAAGACGCCGAAGCAGCGACTCAAGATCGCGGCGATCACCGGCACCAACGCCGAGCAGGTGCTGGGCTGGGTGACGACCGCCGACCGCATGCGGGTCAAAGGCGTCGGCTGGGAGTATTCCGAGCTTCTGCGCATGGCCGGCGTCAAGACCGTCAACGAGCTGAAATTCCGCAATCCGGAGCACTTGGCCAGACAGATGCAGGAAGCCAACAAGCGCAAGCTGGTGCGGCTCTTGCCCAGGCAGCGGACCGTCGCGCGCTGGATCGAGAATGCCCGAAAGCTGCCGACCCTGATCCGCTATTGATCCGCCGAAGCGGCGGTTCCCGTCCTGTTTCGCAAACTCCGCGTGGCCCGTGGCTTGACTAGCCGTGAACGACCGCGCAAAGCGACGACTTGATAAAATACATTAAGACCCGTCCATAAGACCCGTCGATGGCAGTTGCAGCAATGGCCAAGGAAACGGCCGCAAATCGCGATTTCTCGGCCCGCTCGACGGCCGGTTCTACGGCCGGCGCCAATGTCCTGCGTGGCCTTCTTAAAAAGAAACGTCCGCTGGTCATGGGCGTGCTCAACGTCACGCCGGACTCGTTCTCCGACGGCGGCCGCTTCCTCGATCCGGCAGCCGCCACCGATCAGGCGCGGCGGCTCGCCGCCGAAGGCGCCGACATTCTCGATATCGGTGCGGAATCGACCCGCCCCTACGGCGATGCCGTCGCCGTATCGGCGCAGGATGAGCGCGCGCGGCTCGCGCCGATCCTGCCCACGGCCATCGCGCTCGGCATCCCGGTTTCCATCGATACGATGAAGGCCAAGGT
>JASHQO010000511.1 GCA_030039105.1 Xanthobacteraceae bacterium | reverse complement strand
CCAAAGGGAATTGGAGCGCGATCAGCCCGACAATGAAGAGCCGCTTCTGCCGGGAATGACCGGAAACCCAGTTATCGATGAAACTACCAAGCAGCTTATTTCGATATTGAATAAGGTTATAGGCTGGATCGGACCGCAGCCCGATCTCAATCGTCGACAGTATGGCACACTGGTTCATCAAGAGTTTGCTGCTGAGGTTCGAGCTGCTAGCATCCTTGGCATCAGAGAGGAGGATATTGAACCAACTTTTGGGTTTACGCCTAACGCTCCATACGGAGCCAATGCCAGCGTCAGGCCAGATACAGTCCTTCGACCCGACGATGACATCACTGCAATATATGATGTTAAATCGAGTACAGCTCGGCTGTGGCCATGGCGCGCGCGGCAGTTTCGTAGTCGAGCGAAAGTGTCGCCTGATACTCCCGTGATCGAGTTGCACAATTTGCGTGGACCGTCGCTGAAGTATCTGCGATGATCTTGAGAAGTGAGAGTTAGAGCTCTGGCTGAGAAGAGGTTTGGACATGGCAGTAGAAATGTTTGTCCTCTCGGATAGGAAATTGGGCTCAATCGCCGAGTGGCAAGCTGCGATCGGTGCTCAAAAATTTCCACTGGTTCTGGATGGCAATACGGATCTGGATGCGCAGTCGGGATTTCTGCCAACACGATTGGATGGAACGCTGACCGGCTTTGAATGCGACTACGGGCCAGCCGATGAGTTTATGCGGGCGAATCCTGAAATTGACTTCGGCCACGATTGGAAATTCGCGCTCGCATTTCGATGGATTGGCGATTTCAATGAGATGCTGGCTGCATGGATGGCTGCCTCCTCTTACGCAGCCGCCACGACGGGTGTCGTGCTGGATGGTGAAGAGTTAAGAATCTTTAGCGCGGCAGATGCCATCGAAGAAGCGCGTTATTTGCAGGCCGACATGCCGAGGTTAGAAGCAATAGCGCGCGAACTGAGAAAGTCGTGAGTGGCCGAGGTGCCAGTCCATGAAAGCGGTAAGATTATTGCTATATATGATGTAAAGACGGGAAAAACCGGCCTGCCTCCGGCGAGGGTCACAGAGCTTCTGACAGAAACTCGTGCCGATCCTGCTACTACCAAGGTTATTGAATTGCGGTTTGGGCGCGCAATAGAAAAATACGTGTTGGTCAGCTCAGCTTGGTCCCGGGTACAGCCATAGCGGAGTTTAAGATATGTCAATGGAACTCTGGGTATTTTCAGACAAGCAATTGAATTCGATTGCTGAGTGGCAACATGCTATCGATGTGGAAGGCTATCCACTCAAGCTTGCTCAAGAAGCTCAGTTCAATAATCTTCAAGGTTTTCTTCCCGCGCGACTACGCGGGGAGCCGTGTGGTTTTGAATGTTACCACGATAATACTGCGACGTTAATGCGCGGCAATCCCGATGTGGACTTCGGTCATGCATGGGCATTTGCTCTAGCACTTCGGTGGGTCGGCAGCAGTCTAAACGAGCTACGAGCGGCCTGGATGGCCGGTACAGCATATGCCGAGGCTACCGGAGGGATGATTTTTGATGATCAAGAGGGAAAGCTCCGTAATCTAACAGAAGCGCGCCAAGTGGTCCGGGAGGTTGAGCAGGATGTACCCGATACCGATTGGGTGGTCGACCAGGTTCTACGAGACCTCAAACTAGGACCATATCGCGAAAATTAAGCTGAACTTTCGCCAGCTACCGCTGTAGCGCGTACCTACCGTCGATTACGCGGCGCGCGACATCGTCTACCGGCCGCGCAACGTGCGCGCCCACCGGGTCTACGGCTTCTCCCCGGTGCAGCAGGTGCTGATGACGGTCAACATCGCGCTGCGCCGCCAGCTCTGGCAGCTCGATTACTTTACCGAAGGCTCGATCCCCGACGCCCTGATCGGCGTGCCGCAAAGCTGGACCCCGGACCAGATCCGCCAATTCCAGGACTATTGGGACACCGAGTTCGCCGGCGACCTGGCTAAGCGCCGGCGCGCCAAGTTCGTGCCCGGCGAAAGCGCCGCCAAGATGGTGCAGACCAAAGAGCCGCAGCACAAAGACGACTTCGACGAGTGGCTCGCCCGCATCATCTGCTTTGCCTTTTCAGTACCGCCGCAATGGGCGACGAAGGTAATGAACCGCGCCACGGCGGAGAATCAGTCGGCGCAGGCGGAGGATGAGGGCCTCGAGCCGACCAGGGAGTGGGTCAAGGACCTGATCGACGAGATCGTAGCGGAGGAGTTTTCTTCACCCGACCTCGAGCTGCACTGGCTCGACGAGGACAAGGACGACCCCGAGGCACTGCTGGAGAGCCGCCTGAAAGTCGGCGCGCTGACGCTCAACGAGATGCGCGACGCGCTCGGCCTCGACCCCTACGACACCGCCACCGCCGACTGCCCGATGGTGCTCACCGCCACCGGCTATGTGCCGATCGAGGCGAATGTGGGTGGCGAGGAGGCAAACGCAGGAAACGCCGGCGCGACCGAGCAAACCGCGAATTCGGCGAAGCCGTCCGCGAAACCGGCGCTTGGGAAAGCTAGCACCGATGATCCCGAACATCCCGGCTGGCCGGCCGGCACCCCCGGAGGCCGCGGCGGCAAGTTCCGGCCGAAGGACGGTGACGGAGCGAACGAGGGAGAGCGCGGATCGTCGACAGACTCTTCGAATAAAAACGAAAGCCGTACCGGAGAAAAAGCAACCGAGGACGCGACTGTTCAGCAAGTGGTAGGCGCGGCTAACGACAATCTCACGCCCGAGCAAACTTGTCAGCAAGCTTATACCGATGCCGTAGCGCGTGCGAGGATTGACGCGTCGCTGAGTCACGAAGATTATTTGGAGGCGCGGAAAGATAGCGCTGGTCTATTGGAACTTTGCTTGAATTTGGTGAACGGGGTTCGGCCGATTTCGAAGTCTGGAGATTTCATTGAGTTTTATGGCGGCGGTGTCGTGATTTTCAGACGAGGCCAGGCTCCGCTGTATAATGCGTCCCGTGGGAGACAATGATCATGTCGAACCGTTATCGCTATGCTAGTGCGTCTGTACGCTGCAGTGTAATACTATGTATGAGTGCCTTAAGCGCGAAAACAGTATCATTGCCACACGCTTTTCTATCCACAAGCTGGTTTGATCATGAGCGATGCTGAGAGAATGTTCCCCGGTCCAGTACCAGATGGCGAGACGCTGGCATCCGAAAATCCAGCTTTCGTCAGCGCGTGCATGACTATAGCCTCGGGAGATGCAGAAGCCGTGGGTTGGCGTCTTGGAAAGTCAATTCTGACCCACAGTGATATCTGGGGATTTGTGTTTCGAATCGATATCGAAACAAAGCATCAGGATCAGAGTGCGCAACTCGTCCGCCGGTTCATTTGCTGGAGTGCGGAAGAAAAAGATACCGTTGCGGGTACTGCAATGATCTCGGGTCGAAAACTTAAGCCGCTTTGAGCGCTGATTAAAGTCCGATAGAGTAGACCTGGAGAGCAGTCCGGTCCGCGCGGAATAAGATGAGATAGAGGCGGTGACCCAGACTAAGCCGATTAGCGAGAATCAAGAGCACGAGCGAATGACAACCAGAGATGACATAAATTCGATGACCAGGGACGAATATGATCGTCGCCAAGCCGAGCAATATGACGTTTTTTGAGCGGCTCTACCCTCGCGTCGACGAACTACTTGAGCGCTTTGGACGGCCTGACTTTCAGGACAGCGCCGTGGCGAGTTTGCGAAGATGCCAGTTGATCCTGTGTTCTCGTGAACGCCTGACAGGTGATGCAATGTCAAACTTAACAATGATTATCTATTCAGAGTACGACGGCGTCGAGTCTACGGTCGTATGGCGTAATGAAGAGCAGTTTCAGCAGGTTAAGAAATTCCTGCAGGGTCTGGGTTTACACGTCAGTGGAGCGACGTCGGAAGGCGAGCGCACGAGGGCCACGTTCGTTTATATGAAAAACCGAGCAACAGTACAAAGCCATGTGTGAATTCTCGCAGTCGCTGGAGGAGAACGAGGCGACATAGATCGCTTGGTCCCCTCGCCGGCGCGATAGCTGGCTCGACCGTCCTTCCGTTCAAGCCTGGATCAAGGCTTTCCGGCCGCACGCATCCGCGTCGGCCCGCCATCACCCATGCGCCGCAACGACGCAATTAAGGAGTCTTGCCATGGACGACATGCAAATCTTCGTGCCGATTACCAAGATCGATGCGGCGCAGCGCCTGGTCTATGGCGTCGTCACCGCAGAGACGCCGGATATTTCCGGCGAGGTCTGCGATTATGCCTCGACCAAGCCGCAGTATCAGAAATGGTCGCACAGCTTCGCCAGCGCCACGGATGGAAAATCGCTCGGCAACCTGCGCGCCATGCACGGCGCCGTCGCTGCCGGCAAGCTCGTCGATATCGCGTTCAACGACGCGCATAAGCGCATCGAGATCTGCGGCAAGGTGGTCGATGACGCCGAGTGGGACAAGGTCGAGCAGGGCGTCTATACCGGCTTCTCGCAAGGCGGCCGCTATCTCAAGCGCTGGCCGGACCCGGACCAGCCGGCGCTGACGCGCTACACCGCAGAGCCGATGGAGGTGTCGCTGGTCGATCACCCCTGCCTGCCGGAGGCGACTTTCGCAGTGATCAAGGCCGACGGCTCGACCGAGCTGCGCAAGTTCAAGCCGGCCGCGTCCGTCGGCGCCGAGCTGGCCGCGACGCTGGCCAAGATGGGCGCGCGCCACTCCAAGGCCGACAAAGAGCGCATCAAGCAAAGCCACGATCTTCTGGTCGGGCTCGATCCCGATTGCTGCCCCGCGGCGGGACCGGCGCCCGGCGCCAAGGTCGATCAGAAGCCGCAATCCTCGCCGCAAGCCGGGCAGGGCGCCGCCGAAGCCGAGAGCGACGACGACGCCGGCGAGGACACTCAGAAACTCGCCAAGATCTTCGATCGCTCCTTGGCCAAGGCGATGCAGGGCCTCACGGCCCGCATGGACGAGATGGCGGCACGCGTGAAGAAGATCGAAGATCAGCCGCTGCCGCTCGGCACGTCGTCGGTGCGGGTCGCTGAAAAGCGCGACGACGCGCTGTTTGCAAAGCCGGAAGCTCTGCTCGACCAGCCAGGCGCGCTCGAGGCGCTGGCCGAGGCCGCGATTCGCCGCGCGCAGAGCCAGCCGATGCGCGCCATTCCGGGTCTTCGGCAACGCCGCGACTAAGCCAGCCCTCCCCCAACGGGGGACGCGTCGCGGAGCGACGCGGATGGGGCAGTGTACCGCAAGCCGCGCACTTCCCCCGCTTGTCGCGCTTTCGCGCGGCGGCCTCTCCCTAACGGGGGGAGGCGAGGATTTTTCACATCACCAAACAACCAACCAACGATGGGAACGACACCATGTATCAGCCCAATCTGCAGCACATCCTTGCCAAGTCGGCTCTGCCCAACACCATGCAGGATTACGACGCCGCGCTGAGCAATGCCGGCCGCTTCCTGCGCGAGATCGAAAAAGCCCACGCCAATCCGCTGCCCGGCGACCCGCTGGCGAAATCGACGTTTTCGGAATCGACGTCGCCGACCTCGGGCCTGACCTATTACGACCTCGAGACCGGCGCCAAGTTCGTGTTTCCGTTTCTGACCCCGCTGCGCAACGAGATCGCGCGCGTCTCCGGCAAGGGCGGCATCCAGGCCAACTGGCGCGCGGTCACCGGCGTCAACACCACGGGACTGCGCATCGGCGTGTCCGGCGGCAACCGCGGCGGCGTGCAGGCGGTGACGACCCAGGATTACAGCGCCGCCTACAAGGGCATCGGCATCGAAACCTCGATCGACTTCGAGGCGCAATATGCCGGCATGGGCTTTGACGACGTCAAGGCGATCGGCGCCAAGGTCGGGCTCGAAGCCTGCATGCTCGGCGAGGAGCTGTTGATCCTCGGCGGCAACACCTCGGTGCCGCTCGGCACCACGCCGACGCCGTCGCTGGCGCCGTCGACCTCGGGCGGCAGCCTCACCGCGGCGGCGAGCCCCTATAGCGTCATCTGCGTCGCGCTGTCGCTCGACGGCATCGTCAACGGCTCGGTCACCGGCGGCGTGCAGGGCGCGATCACCCGCAGCAATGCCGACGGCTCGTCCGACACGTTCGGCGGCGGCGCCGCCGGCAAGTCGGCCAACGCCACGACGTCGATCGCCTCGGGCACCACCGGCTCGATCGCCGCGACCGTCGCGCCGGTCGCCGGCGCCATGGGCTATGCCTGGTTCTGGGGCGCCGCCGGCGCCGAAGTGCTCGGCGCCATCACCACCATCAATTCGCTGGTGATCACCGCGAACGCGGCCGGCACCCAGACCGCGGCGTCGCTCGGCGGCTCCGACAATTCCACCAACGCGCTGGTATTCGACGGCCTGCTCTATCAGGCGTTCAAGCCAGGCTCCAACGCCTACGTTCAATATCTCGCCACCGGCACCGCCGGCACCGGCTCGACCCTCACCGGCGACGGCGCCGGCGGCGTCGTCGAGATCGACGCCGCGCTGAAGAACCGCTGGGACAATTATCGGCTCTCGCCCGACACCATCTGGGTCGGCTCGCAGGTCGCCAACGACCTGTCGAAGAAGATCCTCGCCGGCAATGCCAATGCGGCGCAGCGCTTCGTGTTCGACGCCGACCAGGGCGCGCTCGGCGGCGGCGTCATGGTGCGCACCTATCTCAACAAGCTCTCCATGGCCGGCCCGAAAGTGCTCGACATCCGCATCCATCCCAACCTGCCGGCCGGCGCGCTGTTGATGACGGCGAAGACACTGCCTTATCCGCTGTCCAACGTCGGCAACGTCATGCAGGTGCGCACCCGGCAGGACTACTACCAGATCGAATGGCCGCCGCGGGCGCGGCGCTACGAGACCGGCGTCTACGCCGACGAGGTGCTGCAGCACTATTTCCCGCCGTCGATGGCGATCATCGCCAATATCGCGGCGGGCTGATCCTTACCGTCTCCCGCTTGCGGAAGAGGCCGCCTTGCGGGCGCACCAGCGCTCGCAAGGCGGGTGAGGGGATTTGCCACGGCTCATATGCGCAACCCAAAGACCAAGCCACATGAAATCGCCGCTGCCGCGTATCCTGTGCGACGTGCCACGCACGCTGCACGCCCGGCTCGAAGCCGCCAAGGCCATCCGTACGCTGATGACACCGGCGGAGGACGAGCCGCTGCGGCAACGCCGCGCCGCGCTTGCCGCCGTGCGCGGCGAGCTAGATACGATCGAACGCGACTTGCAAAAGGCCGTCGAGGAGTGCTCGGCGATATTCAAAGCCGAGCTGCGGAAGCATCTCGACGCCCATCGACTTTCAGAAGAAATCGACAAAGCGGGCTTTCGGCCTGATCAGCCGCGTTGGCCCAAAGGTAGCGGCGACATCAGCGGTCGTTGGTCGGGCGGCGCGGGGGAGGCGCCACCTTCACCGCCGAAGCCGCCACCCGAAGAACTTCCCCCGCGGTCGTGGACCATCGGCCATAACCAAGGCCCGCCGCTCGACGACCCGCCGGAAATTCCTTCGAAAGAGGCGTTGCCGCCAGAACATGAAGATTGGAGCTTTGCCCAGGACGTCGCGAAATGGCTGCTAAGGGCCGGTGTGAGGACAGCCATCAGGATTGGAATCGAAGCGACGATCGGTGGACCTGTCGGAGACTTCCTGCTGGCACTGGAAGCCGCTTATTGGCTCTATCAGTATCTTCCTGCGATCCAATCGTACCTCGATCCGCCGAAGACATGGGGGGAATTGCAGCAGAACCGGGAGCCCGGATATGATAAGCATCATGTCGTGGAGCGATGGTCGAAGAATGACGGCATCCCGCAGAGCTTGATCGAATCGCCGGATAATACGGTGCCAATTCCAAAAATGAAGCACTGGGACATGAACAGTTGGCTTGATACGCCGAATGAGGACTTCAAGGACTCGGATGGCAATAAGATATCTCCGAGACAATCGATGAAAGGCAAGAGTTGGGAGGAGCGTTACCAATTCGGGCTTGATGTCTTAAAAAAATTCAATGTGTTAAAGCCATGAAGCAGATGAGATTCAGTATTATAAACGCGGTCGACCTAGTCGAACTTTTTGCGGCTTTCGGGGTCCTGAAAGATCATGCGCTGATGACGGACGATAAGGCTGAAGTTAACCGGGCTTTTGATAATATGTCGGCAATCGCAGACCAGCTCAAAAGTCGGAAGGGTGATCAGCGCCGCGCGCTTTTGGCACTCTACGACCACCGGAATGCGTGCGTACGGCTGGCGGCAGCGAAAGCCACATTGGCTGTTGCGCCGGCCGAGGCACGGCGCATGATCGAGAGCATCGCCGAGGGACAGCATATGCATTACTCTGGCGACGCCGGCATGTGCCTTCTGATGCTCGACAGCGGCCGCCTTGTGCCCGACTAACATTGTCCAAAGATGAAGCACTGGCAAATAAACAGTTGGCTTGATGCTCCGAACAATAAATTCAAGGACGCAGATGGCAAGACGATTTCGCCGAGGTTGTCGACGAGAGGCAAGAGTCGGGAAGAACGTTACCGGTTCGGATTAGGTGTCTTAGAAAGATTTGGTGTGCTCGAGCCATGAAGGAATCCAGCCTAAAATACCTCAACAAGGCTGACTTGGTCGATCTTTTTTGTGCTCTTGGAGTCCTGAAAGACCAAGCGATGAGGACGGACGATGACGCAGAGGCGGTACGAATCTTCTATCATATGTCGGCAATCGCAGCCCAACTCAAAAGTCGCAAGGATGATCAGCGCCGCGCGCTTTTGGCGCTCTACGACCACCGGAATCCGTGCGTACGGCTGACGGCCGCGAAAGCTACATTGGCCGTAGCGCCGGTCGAGGCACGGCGCATGATCGAGAGCATCGCCGAGGGACAGCATATGTATTACTCTGGCGACGCCGGCATGTGCCTCGAAATGCTCGATAGCGGCCGCTTTGTGCCCGACTAACGTTGTCCAAAGATGAAGCACTGGCAAATAAATAGTTGGCTTGATGCTCCGAACGATAAATTCAAGGACGCAGATGGCAAGACGATTTCGCCGAGGTTGTCGACGAGGGGCAAGAGTTGGGAAGAACGTTACCGGTTGCGGCGAAAATTGTATGCATAACGAGTGGTTGTCATAAGCGACGACGGCTATGGCGGCATCCTTGGATGCTGAACGGTTTGACCGGAGCTGCGTTCGCGGTTACCGGCACATAATATCACGAGGTTCCCCATGAAGCTGAAAGCGCCGCGAGGCGTCGGCGCGCCTTGCGTTGCCGGCGTCGTTGTTCCCGCGCGTGACGGACTCTACGAGGCCGAGGCCGAGATCGCTGCACTGTTGATCGAGTGCTTCGGCTTCGTCGCGGTTGACGGTGCCGCCAAAGGTAAAAGCGCCGGTATGCTGCGCCGCAGCCGGGCGGCGAAGAAAAAACTCGCGGCGGAAAAGCCCGCGGCGGAGGACTAGGCCATGACGGCATCCGATCTGGCGTCGCTCGCCGACGTCAAAACCTGGCTCGCCGGCTCGAGCGGCATCGGCGCGTCCGATGACGCGCTGTTGGCGCGGCTCATTACCGACGTCAGCGGCGCCATTGGCGCCTATCTCGGCCGGCCGGCGCTCACGCCGCGGCCGTTCGTCGAGCGCTATGACGGCGACGGCAAGACGCGACTTTATCTGCGGCGCTATCCGGTGCTGCAGGTCGCCGCGCTCACCGTCGACAATGTCGCGGTTGCCGCCGCGGTGGCGCCGGCGGCCGGCGGACCTTACGCCAACGGCTATCTGCTCGAAGCCTGGGACGGCCTGCCGCCGGGACGGCCGCAGCCGCTCGACCTGTTCGGTACGTTCTTTCACAAAGGCCGGCAGAATGTTTCCGTGAGCTACAGCGCCGGCTACGCGGCGAGCAACGAGA
>JASHQO010000510.1 GCA_030039105.1 Xanthobacteraceae bacterium | reverse complement strand
CCTCGGCAATGCCGGCGCCGGCGCCGAAGACGTAAGGCGGCGCCCGGCGCAACGGTTCTTAAAAACCCGATCCAGGGAGGAAACCATGAAAACTTTGGCCATCGTCCTTGCCGCCTCGTTTTGCGTCGCGACCGCGGCGCTTGCCGACGATAGCTGCGCCGTCCAGGCGACCGGCAAGAACCTGCACGGCGCGGCGTTGAACAGCTTCGCCAAGAAGTGCTGCGCCGATCAGGCCAAGACTCAAAACCTGCACGGCGCGGCGCAGTCGAGCTTCACCAAGAAGTGCATGTCCGACGCCGGCGCGTCGTAAGCGCCTCCAGCCGTTCGTGCCCGCGAAAGCGGGACCCGGCAGGCGGACCGATGCTGTTATCCTGTCACGGCCGCTCTGGATTTCCGCTTGCGCGGGAATGAGCGGAAATGGTCGGCGCGGCCAAGCCTTGGCGCTTGCCACGCATGTCTCCGCGGACTTGACCCCACGGTGCCGGCGACGCTACATGCGTGCTGCCAAGTGGGCGGTTAGCTCAGCGGTAGAGCACTTCCTTGACATGGAAGGGGTCACAAGTTCGATCCTTGTACCGCCCACCAGCCTTAACTCAAAGCAAGATCGTTCCGCTGCGCGTCGGCGAGCACCAAGTAGCCCGCATGAGCGAAGCGGCATGCGGGGTTGGGCTCGATAGTCAGAACCCCGGATATCGCTTCGCTCATCCGGGCTACGTTCTCATCCGGGCTACGTCGCTCAATACGTCGCCCGCCCGCCCGAAATATCGAACACCGCGCCGGTCGAGAACGAGCAGTCCTCCGACGACAGCCACGCAATCATCGCCGCCAGCTCCTCGACCAGGACGAAGCGGTTCATCGGAATCTTCGACAGCATGTAGTCGATATGCTGCTTGGTCATCTGCGAGAACATTTCGGTCTTGGCCGCGGCCGGCGTGATGGCGTTCACCAGGATGCCGTTGGTCGCCAGCTCCTTGGCGAGCGACTTGGTCAGGCCGATCAGGCCGGCCTTCGACGCCGAATAGTGCGAGGCGTTCGGGTTGCCTTCCTTGCCGGCGATCGAGGCGACGTTGACGATGCGGCCGTACTTGGCCTTGATCATGTGCGGCACGACGGCGTGGCAGACCAGGTACGGCGCGACCAGGTTGACCTCGATGACGCGCCGCCACACTTCGGGTTTCAGCTCCCACAGCGGCGCGTTGCCGCCGGTGATGCCGGCATTGTTGACCAGGATGTCGATCTTGCCGACGTCGCGCAGGTGCGACGCCACCGCCTTGCCGACGTCGGCCGCGTCGGTCAACTCGACGATCGCGGTGTGCACGCGGCCGAGCTTGGCCAGAGCCGCAGCCGCCTTGGCCAGCGCCGCGGCGTCGATGTCCCACAACGCCACCGCGGCGCCGGACGCCAGCATCTTCTGCGCGGCGGCGAAGCCGATGCCGCGGGCGCCGCCGGTGACGATGGCCGTGCGGCCTTTCAGGTCGATGGTGTTCATGGTCTAGGCCTGCGCCCGGGAAACACTTTAGAACTTGACGCGGTCGCCGCCCTTCAGCCCGAGCATCGCCCGCGCCTCGGTGGGCGTCGCGATCTGGTGGCCGAGGTCCTCGACGATGCGGCGGATCTTTGCCACCTGCTCGGCATTGCTGGAGGCGAGCTTGCCCGGGCCGATATAGAGCGAGTCCTCGAGGCCGACGCGCACGTTGCCGCCGATCATCGCGGCCGCGGTGCAGAAATTCATCTGATGGCGGCCGCCGGCCAGCACCGACCACAGATAGTCCTTGCCGAACAGCCGGTCGGCGGTGCGCTTCATGAAAAACAGATTATCGAGATCGGCGCCGATGCCGCCGAGAATGCCGAAGATGAGCTGCAGGAACACCGGCGGCTTGAACAGGCCGCGGTCGATCAGGTGGGCGAGATTGTAGAGGTGCCCGGTATCGTAGCATTCGTGCTCGAACTTCACGCCGTGGCCTTCGCCGAGCGTCTTGTAGACCTTCTCGATGTCGCGGAACGTGTTGGGGAAGATATAGGCGTCGGAGTTGAGCAGATAGCTCTCCTCCCAGTCGTATTTCCAGGTCTTGTAGCGCCGCGCCATCGGATAGAGCGCGAAGTTCATCGAGCCCATGTTCATCGAGCACATTTCCGGCGACAGCGTATTGGCCGCCGAGATGCGCTGATCGACCGTCATGGTGACGGCGCCGCCGGTGGTGATGTTCACCACCGCGTCGGTGGCCTGCTTGATGCGCGGCAGGAACTGCATGAAGACGGAGGCTTCCGACGACGGCCGGCCGTCCTTGGGGTCGCGGGCATGCAGATGGAGGATCGCGGCGCCGGCCTTGGCGGCGTCGATGGCCTGGGTGGCGATCTGGTCGGGCGTGATCGGCAGCGCGTCCGACATGGTCGGCGTGTGGATCGAGCCGGTGATCGCGCAACTGATGATGATTTTCGCCATGGCGCTCCTCCCCTGCCGCTTATGACGCCGGCGGCGGTTCTTGGGCGGAGTTCTTATCGCGGCGTGGCGGGCTCGGCAATGCCGAGCTTGGCGACGATGATGTCGACGATCTCGCGCGGATGCGGCTCGATCGAGACCGTGATCGCCCGCTCGTCCGGCGTCGGCTCCTCAAGCGCGGCGAACTGGCTGTCGAGCAACGACGGCGGCATGAAATGATTGTCGCGGGCGGCGACGCGCCGCGCGATCAATTCGCGGCCGCCCTTGAGGAAGACGAGGCGCACGTCGCGGCGAGTGCCGATCAGGATGTCGCGATAGGCGCGCTTGAGCGCCGAGCAGGCGACGGTGCCGTGATTGCCGGCCTCGCGGGTGGCGTCGATCCAGGCGGCGATGCCGTTGAGCCAAGGCCCGCGGTCCGCGTCGGTCAGCGGCTCGCCGTGGTGCATCTTCTCGACGTTCGACTGCGGATGAAACCAGTCGCCGTCCTCGTAGATCCAGCGCAGGCGAGAGGCCAGCATCGAGGCGATCGTGCTCTTGCCGCAGCCGGACACGCCCATCACCACGACGACGGCGGGACCTCTTGGCGCAACATCGTCCCTCACGACACGCCCTCCGGCGCCGCGGCGCGGTCGAGCATCCAGACCAGAGCGCCGTCGGAGTAGACGCGGCTGCCCGGCAGGTCGCCGCCGGCGAATACGCGGCGCAGGATGTCGCGCTTGCCGGCGCCGTCGACCAGGAACAGCATTTCGCGGGTCGAGGCAAGCGTCGGAAACGTCAACGTGACGCGCGGCACGAACGGCTCCCAGCCGGCCTTGGCGACGCCGAGCACCCAACGCTGCTTCTCGTCGAGCGCGCGCGATCCCGGATAGATCGACGCGACGTGGCCGTCGGGGCCGAGCCCCATCAGCACCAGGTCGAACAACGGCCGCGCCGGGTCGAGCTTTTCGGCGCCATAAAAGCCCTGCAGCTCGTCGGCATAAAGATTGGCGGCGCCTTCGGGATAATTGGTATCGGTCGGAATCGGATGGACGTTGCCGCGCGGCGCCGGACTGCGATCGAGAAACAGCCGCTGCGCGATACCCATGTTGCTGCGCGGGTCGGTGAGCGGCACGAAGCGGTCGTCGCCCATGAACCAATGCACGCGATCCCATGGCACCCGGCCGCGCCAAGGCTCATCGGCGAGCAGCCGATAAAGCCCCTCGGGGCTCGAACCGCCGGTGAGACAGACCGCGCAGCGGCTGTCATGGGCGATGCGGTCGACGAGCCGCTGCGCCGCCGCCGCGGCCATGGCGGCGGGATGTTCGACGACGATGATCTGCCTGGAATCCATTTGCGCAATCCTCATGCGATGGCACGCCAGCGCCGGCCGTCCTGCGCCAGCAGCCGGTCGGCCTGGGACGGGCCGTCGCTGCCGGCGCGATAGGTCGCGAGCCCGTGCCCGCCGGCGTCGCGCCAGGCGTCCATGAACGGCTGCACGACGTGCCAGCCGGCCTCGATGCCGTCGGCACGCGGATAGAGAATGGCGTCGCCGATCATGCAGTCGTAGATCAGCGTCTCGTAGCCGGTCGAAGGCGCGGCCTCGAAATAATCCTCGTACTTGAAGGTCATGCCGACGCCGCCGATGGAGATGGTCGGCCCCGGCACCTTGGCGCTGAATTCGAGCCCGATGCATTCGTTGGGCTGAATGCCGAGCACCAGGAAATTCTGCGTCAGGTTCTCGATCGGCGTGTCGCGAAACATGGCGACCGGCGCCTGCTTGAACTTGATCGCCACCTCGGTGAGCTTGGTGCGCAGCGCCTTGCCGGTGCGCAGATAGAACGGCACGCCGGCCCAGCGCCAATTGTCGATCATCAGCTTGAGCGCCACGTAGGTCTCGGTGGTGCTGTCGGGCGCGACGTCCCTGGTGGCGCGATAGGCCTCGACGGCGCGATTGTCGATGGCGCCCTCGACGTACTGGGCGCGCACCGCATTGCGCAACGCCTCGTCGCGGGTCTCGAGCTGCACCGCGTCGAGCAGCTCGGCCTTCGCGGCGCGCACCGCGTCGGCGGCAAAGCGCGACGGCGGCTCCATGGCGACCAGCGACAATAGCTGGAACAGATGGTTCGGCACCATGTCGCGCAGCGCGCCGGTTGCGTCGTAATAGCTGCCGCGACGGCCGACGGTGAGCGCCTCGGCGACCGTGATCTGCACGTGGTCGATATGGTTGCGATTCCAGATCGGCTCGAACAGGCCGTTGGCGAAGCGCAGCACCAGAATGTTCTGCACCGTCTCCTTGCCGAGATAATGGTCGATGCGGAAGATCTGATCCTCCTTGAGGATGCCGAGGAGCTTGCGATTGAGCGCGCGCGCCGAGGCGAGATCGGTGCCGAACGGCTTTTCGATGATGATGCGCCGCCAGGCGCCGTCGGCCTCGCGGGCGAGCCCGGACTCGCCGAGATGGCAGCCGATCGGCACGAAGCCGGCGGGCGGCGTCGCCAGATAGAACAGGCGGTTGCCGCCGGTCTTGCGCTCGCGTTCGATGCGCGCCAGCTCCTGCGCGATCTTGTCGTAAGTTTGCGGGTCGTCGGGACCGCCTTGCACGTAGGCGACGCAAGCGAGGAGTTTTTCGACCACCGCATTGTCGATCTTGCGGGTGGCGAATTTCGGCAGGCTTTTGGCCAAATCCTCGCGGAACCGCTCGCTCGACGACTCGCTGCGGGCGACGCCGACGAGAGCAAAAGCGTCGGGCAGCAATCCGGCGACACCGAGATTATAAAGCGCCGGCACCAGCAGCCGGTGCGTCAGGTCGCCCGACGCGCCGAAAATCACCAGGCTGCACGGATCGGCCGGCCGCGCCGTCTTTGCGATCATCATTTGGCGATCATCATTTGGCGGTCATCATTGCCCGGCTTTCGGCTCGACGTGATCGCCAAAGCCCTTGCGCATGGCGGAGAGGATTTTTTCCGCGAAAGTGTGGCTCTGCCGCGAGCGGAAGCGGGTGTAGAGCGCCGCCGACAGCACGTCGGCCGGCACCGCCTCCGCGATCGCCGCCATGACGGTCCAGCGGCCCTCGCCGGAATCCTCGACCACGCCTTCGAAGCCGTCGAGCTTGGCGTCGGCGGCGAGCGCGCTGGCGGTGAGATCGAGCAGCCAGGAGCTTATAACGCTGCCGCGGCGCCACACTTCGGCAACGTCGGCGAGATCGAGATCGAAGCGGCCGTCATCCGGCAGCGACGTGGCGTTGGCGTTTTT
>JASHQO010000509.1 GCA_030039105.1 Xanthobacteraceae bacterium | reverse complement strand
CCGATCCCGCAGCGCTGGCGCCGGCGCATGATCGCGCTCGGCTCCGGCGATCCGTCGCGGCTGATCTGCTCGGCGCTGATCGCCGACGCGTTCGCCGCGGTGCGCTATCCGATCCTGCCGAAGATCACGCTGGCGCGCAGCTTGCAGGCGCTGGAGCAGATTTTGGAGATCCGCCACTCCTCGCTGTACTGCCCGCGCGATTTCGACATTTCGCCGTATTTCGAGGTGGTCAAGCCGACGATCCGCCAGGGCTTCAATTACAAGGCGCTGCACTGGGCCGACTTGCCGTCGGCGCCCGATGACGCCGTCGCGGCGCCGCTCGCTCCGGAACAAGCCGACGCCGGCGTGATGGCGGCCTGACCGCCACTTGTACTTGCTGCCGGGCGTCGCTACCTCTGCGGTTTCGCAGAGACCGCCATGATCGACGACGTCATCAAAGCCATCGCGCAAATGGTCGCGCCGCCGCTGCGCGCGGTGTTGTGGAAGTCGATCGGGCTGGCGCTGGCGCTGATCGTCGTGGCCGGCGTCGCGCTCGACCGCTTCATCGTCTGGCTGCTCGGCGCCGGCTCGGCCTCGGTCGAGACCGCGCTCGGGCCGAATGCGCACTGGCCGGCGGGCGCGCTGGCGTGGTTCCTTTCGGTCGCCGCGGGCCTCGGCATCATCGTCGGCAGCGTGTTCCTCATGCCGGCGGTGACGGCGTTCGTCGCCAGCTTCTTTGCCGACCGGATCGCCGACGAGGTCGAGCACGAGCACTATCCGGCCGACGCGCCCGGCAAGGCGCTGCCGCTGCCGCGCGCCGTCGTCGAAGGCGGCAGGACGGCGCTGCTCGCGGTCGCGGTCTACCTCGTCGCCGTGCCGTTCCTGTTGTTCGCCGGCTTCGGCGCGCTGATCTTCTTTGTCGCCACCGCGTGGCTGCTCAGCCGCGAATATTTCGACCTCGCCGCCATGCGCTTTCGCTCGCCCGACGAGGCCAAGGCGCTGCGCAAGCGCAACGCCACGCGCGTCTTCATCGCCGGCCTGTTCATCGCCGCCTTCGTGTCGATCCCGGTCGTCAATCTCGCCACGCCGCTGTTCGCCATGGCGCTGATGGTGCACCTTTACAAGCGCGTCGGCGGCCCGCGGCTCGTCGCACGCCAGTGACGGCTGAGGTTAGCGCCACACCTCGTCGGCAAGCTCGACCACCATGCGCAGCTTCGCCCACTGCTCCTCCTCGGCCAGCACGTTGCCTTCCTCGGTGGAGGCGAAGCCGCATTGCGGCGACAGGCAGAGCTGATCGAGCGGCGCGAATTTGGTGGCCTCGTCGATGCGGCGCTTGACGTCGTCCTTCTTTTCCAACTTGCCGGACTTGGTGGTGATCAAGCCGAGCACGACGACCTTGTTGCCCTTGGGCAAAAAGCGCAGCGGCTCGAAGCCGCCGGCGCGGGCGGTATCGTATTCGAGGAAATAGCCGTCGTAGTTCAGCCGGCCGAGCAAAATTTCCGCGACCGGCTCGTAGCCGCCTTCGGAAATCCAGGTCGAGCGGAAATTGCCGCGGCAGATGTGGGTCGAGATCGTCATGTCGGCGGGCTTGCCGTCGAGCGCGCCGTTGATCATGCGCGCGTAGTCCTGCGCCAAGCGGTCGGCATTGAGGCCGCGGTCGCGCGCCTTCTTCAATTCGGCCGGCGAGCACAGATAGGCCCATGCGGTATCGTCGATCTGCAGGTAGCGGCAGCCGGCGTCGTAAAAGCCCTTGATCGCCTGCCGATAGGTTTTGGCCAGATCGTCGAAGATGGCGTCGCGGTCGGCATAGTCCTTGGTCTCGATCGCGCCCGGCTCGAGGCGGAAATGCATGGTCGCCGGGGAGGGGATGCACATCTTCGGCGTCACCCTGGCGTGTGCCTTCAGAAACTTGAAATGCTCGAGCATCGGATGATTGGAGAAGCCAAGCTTGCCGACGATGCGCGGCGTCAGGTGCCGGGTCTGCACGCCCTGGAACTGGATGCCGTGGTCGATCTCCTCGATCTTGACGCCGTCGAGCCCGCCGTAGAAATCGAAATGCCACCACGAGCGGCGGAATTCGCCGTCGGTCGCGCATTTGAGCCCGACCTCTTCCTGCTTCTTGACGATCTTCTCGATCTCGCGATCCTCGACCTGCTTGAGCTGCGCGGCCGTGATCTCGCCCTTGTCGCGCTTGGCCCGCGCCTCCTTGAGCGGCGCGGTGCGCAAGATGCTGCCGACCACGTCGGCGCGATACGGCGGTTTGGCTCTGGCCATCGGGCGATCCTCCTGAAATCTGTTGGCGCGACTGAAGCCGGCCGCGGCGCGTTTCGTCAACTGCAAATGTGCGGCTGGATGCAATGGGCGCAATCCCAACGCCTGCTTTGCCATCGCCCGCGCCGGCGGATGATCCGGTAATCCGAAGCGATCGGCATTTCTCTCAAATGTCCGAGGTTGCTGGATGCCCCGCCTTCGCGGGGCATGACACTTCACACCTCGATCGTCACCTTTCCGTCCAGCACCAGGGTCGGATAGGTCTTGACCGGCACCATGCAGGGCGGCGAGACCACTTCGCCGGTGCGGATGTTGAACTGGCCGTTGTGGAAGTTGCACTCGACGACGTCGTCCTCGATATAGCCCTCCGACAGCGAGCCCGGACCGTGGGTGCACAGGTCGTCGGTGACGTAGAACTGGCCGCCGACGTTGAACACTGCCAGCGTCAGGTCGCCGCTCTCGACCTTGAGCGCCGTGCCGGGCGCGACGTCGTCGGTGCCGCACAGCTCGATGCGTTGTCCGGGCATTGCCTTGGGGCCTCTTGAGATTTTTGCCGTCAACGCCGGGCTTTATAGCGGACGCGGCGGATAATGAAATACGTCCCGGTATCCGCTATATGAAGGCCTGCGGCCAGCGGAGAACGCGCAATGCAAAGCGAATCGGCCCGGATGAGCTCGGCGGCGGAGGCGAAGTTCCGCATCGACAAGCCGAATTCGCAGCCGCGCGCCGTCAAGGTGATTGCGCTCGACGCGCCGAGCGAGCGCATCGTCAAGGAGCTGGCGCAAGCGCCGTGGCAGCGGGCGAGCTTCCTCACCGCCTCGTCGTTCTCCGGCGCGCCGCGCCGCGGCGAGCCGTTCTCGATGGGCGGCTGGCTCGCCGATCTCGCCGGCCGCACCAAGGACCTGGTCGACGAGGTCAATTCCGCCGACCTCGTGGTCATGGTGTCGACCGCGGGCGAGAGCGCCGCGGCAGCGGCCATCATCGGCGAGGCCTGCAACGTCAAGCACGTGATGACCACGGCGCTGATCCTCGGCGGCGCGGCGGCGAGCGACGAGATGGTCTCGAAAATGCTGGCGCAGCTACGGCCGCACGTCATGATGCTGGTGATCTCGAGCGCCGACGAATACGTCAAGGACATGCTCACGGCGCTGCGCGCCTGAGCCGCGGCAGAAACGAGCTGCAATGAAATTTTCCGGAGAGCTGACCGTCAAGGCGCCGCGCGCCGAAGTGTACAAGGCGGTGCGCGATGCGCGCTTCTTCGCCTCCTGCGTCGAGGGCGTGCGCGATCTGGCAGAAACCGCGCCGGATACCTACGCCGCCGTGTTCGAAACCAAGGTCGCCTATATGAAGTTCAGCTTCAAGGTGACGGTGCAGGTGGTGCGCGCCGAGGAGCCGCGGCAGATCGAGGCCAAGGTCGAAGGCACGCCGCTCGGCGTCGTCGGCCGGCTCACTGCGACCTCGGTGACCACGCTGAGCGAGGACGGCGACTCGACCAGGATCGCCTACGACGTCGATGCCGCGCTCACCGGCAAGCTCGGCAGCCTCGGCCAGCCGGTGCTGCGGGCGAAGTCCAAGGAGATGGAACGGCAATTCGCCGCGCGGCTCGCCGCCGCTTTCGCCCCGCCGGCGGCGCCGTGACGCGAGGTGCGCACGCAGCGCGTATTTCCCGGGCGCAGCGCAGCATGGAGCGAAGCGGAATGATGCGCTGCAGGCCCGGGATCGCCGCAAGCTCCAAACACGGCAGCGCCGAGTCCGCGACGGTCCCGGATCGGCGCTGCACCACTTCGTGCTGCACCGCATCCGGGACACGCTGTCGTAGTGTCGCGCCATGACCCCTGAACCGATCCGCATCGACACCGACGTGCTGGTGATCGGCGCCGGCGCCGCCGGCATGTACGCGGCGATCGAGGCGGCGCGCGGCGGCGCCAAGGTGCTGCTCGCCGACCGCAGCCTGATCGGCCGCGGCGGCGCCACCGTGATGGCGCAGATGACGGTGGCCTGCGCGCTCGGCGAGGAGACGCCGGACGATCCGCAGCATCACTACGGCGATACGATCAAGGCCGGGCGTGGGCTGTGCGACGAGCCGCTGGCGCGCCTGCTCTGCGAAGACGCGCCCGACTGCATCCGCGAGCTCGACCGTTGGGGCGTCGGCTGGGCGCGCAAGGACGGCCACGTCACCGCGACCCAGGCGCCGGGCCACGACCGGCCGCGCTGCGTCTATGTCGACTTCATCAATACCGGCCCTGCGGTGTCGAAGACGCTGCGCACGGCGATGGCGCGCAACCCGTCGATCCGCAAAGCCGGCGATCTCTGCATCGTCGATCTCGTCGTCGGCGACGGCGCAGTCTTAGGCGCAGTCGCCTATCACCTCGGCAGCGGCGCGCCGGTCGTGATCGCGGCGAAGGCGACGGTCCTGGCGACCGGCGGCCTGACGCGGCTTTACCGGCGCAACAGCGCATCGACCAATATGGGCGGCGACGGCTACGCCTTGGCGCTGCGCGCCGGCGCCACCTTGATCGACATGGAGTTCGTGCAGTTCTTCCCGATCGGGCACCTGGCGCCGCGGCTGATCGGCATGGACCCGATCATGTGGGATCCGTTTCGCTACAAGCTCGGCGGCCGGCTGCTCAACGGCAACAAGGAAGAGTTCACCTCGCGCTACGGCTCCGACGAGGACGGCAAATACGTGCTGACCCGCGACCTCGCCACCTACGCCATCTTCAAGGAGGTCGAGGCCGGGCGCGGCTCGCCCCACGGCGGCGCCTATCTGTCGTTCGAGCATTGTAGCGCCGCGACCTTGCGCGCGGCGTTCGGCCCGGTGATCGACCGGCTGGCCAATAACGGCATCGATCTCACCCGCATGGCGGTCGAGGTGGCGCCGATTGCGCACTACCACATGGGCGGCGTGCAGGCCGACGCGACCATGGCCAGCGAACTGCCAGGCCTTTACGTCGCCGGCGAGGTGGTCGGCGGCACCAACGGCGCCAATCGCCTGTCGGGCAACGCCATCACCGAGGCCGTTGTGTTCGGCCGCCGCGCCGGGCGCAGCGCCGCCGAGCGGGTGAAGCGCAGCGATGCGCCAAAGCTCGAGCCGCGACACAGCGCCGCCGCGCTCGCGCTCGTTGCTGCTTGTGGCAAAGCGCAAAAAAACACCGCCGCGATGGTCGCCGATCTGCAAGCCACCATGGCCGACAAGGTCGGCCCGTTCCGCACCGGCGACAAACTCTCTGCCGCGCTCGGCGACATCGCCGCGCTGACCGGCGAGCTCGGCGAGGTGCCGTCGGGTTCCGCGGCAAAATTCGATCTGGCGCGGCTCGACTGGTTCGACTTGCGCAACATGCTGACCGTCGCCCATGCCGTCGCCGCAACCGCGCTGGCGCGCAGCGAAAGTCGCGGCGCCCATCAGCGTGAAGATTGTCCGGCCATGCAGCCGCAGTGGCAATTGCATCAGCGCGTGCAGTGGCGCGGCGGCAAACTGCAAATCTCCAGCGCGCCCGCCAAGGCGCCGGCGCCGCCGTCATGAGCAACGTCGCCACCCTGAAAATCTGGCGCGGCGACGCGCGCGAGGCCGGCCGCTTCGCGCATTACGAGGTGCCGTTCGAGCCCGGCCAGTCGGTGCTCGACGGCTTGCGTTGGCTGCGCGTCAACAAGGACCCGTCGCTTGCGATGCGTTTCTCCTGCATCAACGCCAATGCCTGCAAGGAGTGCATGATCCAGCTCGACGGCGAGACGGTCTATGCCTGCACCGCCCGGCTCGAGCCGCGCGAGATGACGCTCACCCCGCTGCCGAACAAGACGCTCATTCGCGATCTCGTCACCGAGATCGCGCCGCCGAGCGAGCGCTTCGTCGCTTCGTAGCCACTCCGCTAGGGCCTGTGGCAAAATCTTGACTAAGCCATTGGCAGGCCACGATTTCCGGCCATTTACTTAATTTACTTTATTTTTCCACTGCAAAGCGGTTGCGTCGCATTTAACCGAAATTGCCACAATCGTCGTCCACTGTGCGTCGGTGCGGCGCGATCATCGGGGACACGCCGCAGTCGCGCCTCGTCGGGCACTCGCTCGGTCCGGGGAGAGGCGATCCTCACGGGGATGCGAGGGGGCGAGGGGGAATGAGTCTCGTTGCCGAGTGGCGCTATCGTTCGGGGGACGTTCAAGCAGTCGGTGAATGGAGTGCGCGGCCGCAACGGCTGATTGGCGCCGCCGCGATCGGCTGTTTCGCCTTCCTGTGCACTTGGACCTTGATCGTCAACGTCGCCGGCCCGCGCGCCGGGCTGATCGACGTGTCCGGAACGATTTTCGACGACCTCGAGCACGCCACGCCGCGCGGCCACAAGCTCGCGGTCGCGACGCCGCGGGCACAGCCGGCGCGGACCGTGGCCGGCAGGAACGACACGCTGTGGTTCGACCCGCGCTTCGCCATGGGCACCGCGACGCCATCCTTCGGTGCCGACGCGCCGGCGCAGCCGCGCGGCTTTGCGGTCGCGGCGGCACCCGCTGCGCCGCAGACCGCGATGGAGACCGCACGCGATAGCGAAGCCGCGCCGGTGAAGAACCTCGCGCTGGCCACCGCGGCGGCGCCGCAACCGCCGCAACCGAAAACCCGCACCGCGGCGCTGCGCGAAGGCGCCCATGCAGTCGTCGCCGACGCGGTCGCCGACACCCGCTCGATCTTCGAGAAACTGTTCGGCCGGCCGGCGCCGTCGCTGACGCTCGCCTTCGCCGATGCCGATACCGGCAGCCTGGGGACTCGCAACCCGGCGCTTGGCCTCTACGATCACAACACCGCCGTCTACGACATCGCCGCGCACAAGGTTTTCATGCCGGACGGCACCACGCTCGAAGCCCATTCCGGCCTCGGCCCGCTGCTCGACGATCCGAACCACGCCGACATCAAGGATCGCGGCGTCACGCCGCCGGCGGTCTACGACCTGCAGCCGCGCGAGGCGCCGTTCCACGGTGTCGAGGCGCTGCGCCTCATCCCCGAGGACGAGAAGGAGGCGCTCGGCCGCACCGGGCTTTTGGCGCACACCTACATGCTCGGCCCGAACGGCGATTCCAACGGCTGCGTTTCGTTCAGGGACTACGAAGCCTTCCTGCGCGCCTACAAGAATCACGAGATCACGCGGCTCGCCGTCGTGGCACGGCTGTAGCCGCCCCGCGATCGCAGCGGGCGAACTTTCACTTCCTTGCCCAGCGCTCGCGCCTCCTGCTCCCGCGTGCGGGAGAAGGCAACGCCAGCGGCCCGTACCGGACCGATCCGGTACGTCTACTCTCCCGTAAACGGCAAAGGCTTACTTGTCCGCCTTATCCGCCGGCGCCGCGTCGGCGGTCGCGGAATAGCGCGCGTAGAGCGCGGCGAGGCGCTGCGCCCACATGTCGACGAACGCGCCCGAGGTGAGGTTGTCGACCGACTTCCAGATCTTCTTGATCTCCGGCAACGTGTTCTGCCAGATCGCGCGCTTGCACCACTTCTCGCCCTTCTGCTGGCCTTCCTCGGTGGCGCACATCGATTGCCAGGCGACGCGGTCGGGATGGCTGACGTGCTCCTCGGCGCCCTGGATGCCCTGCTGGTGGATCAGATAGAGGTCGCTGAGCGTCGGCTTCTTGTGGGTACGCAGCTCGAACAGCTCGGCCTCGATGATGATCTTGTAGGCCGCGGCGACGGCGTTGTCGCGCGGATCGAGAATGTTGCCGTCGCCGTAGCGGCCGAACTCGTATTTGCTGAGCTGATAGAGCCCGATATAGGAGCCGGTGCGCTGCTTGGGATCGAAGTCGGATTCGATCTTGGCCACCGCTTTCATGTAGCCGTAGTCGAGACCGAACGCCTCGGCGGCGCGCTTGATCTCGTCGAGCACGGTGCCTTCCGGAACGTCCTTGAACGCATCGAGCACCGTATCGGCCGGCTTCTCCGGCGGCGGCGTTTCCGAATAGGCGTAATAGGCGAGGTAGGAGAAGTC
>JASHQO010000508.1 GCA_030039105.1 Xanthobacteraceae bacterium | reverse complement strand
CTGGCAGTCGCAACCGGCATCGATGCGGTCGCGGCCGTCGACGAAAACGAGCTTCGGCCTGACCGGCAGCGCGCCGACGGCGCGCGCCAGCGCCCACAACGAGGCGCGCAGAATATTGTCGCGGTCGATGCGCCACGGCGGCGCCAGCGCGATCGCCACCTGGGCCCGCGCGCAGATGCGCTCGTACAGCACCGCGCGCCGCTCCGGCGTCAGGCGCTTGGAGTCGTCGAGCCCGCGCGGCACGTCGTCGGGATTGAGGATCACCGCGGCGGCGACGACCGGGCCGGCGAGCGGACCGCGGCCGGCCTCATCGCAACCGGCAACCGGCCAGACGCCGCGCTTGAGCGCCGCCCGCTCGCGCCGGAACGTCGGGCGCGGAATTTCCTCGTCGAGCGGCAGCCGCGCCGACGCGGTTCCATTGCGACTCATGCCGCCATGATGACCACGCCGCGACGCGATCCGCAACGCGGGTATCAGTCGCCGAGGATGACGGGGATAATTCGTAGCCCGGATGAGCGAAGCGACATCCGGGGAACCATCGCCGGAAATGACAGCCCCGACGGCTGTCTCAATCAAGTCCGACGTTCGCCAAACGGTAACGCGCCTGCACTGACATTTCCCGCCCAATCTGCTGGCAAAAGCGCCAAGTCTCCGTTGGCATGACGCTTGACATCGACTCCAGCCGCCAAAAGGCCGGAGCTGAAGCGTCCCTTGATCCGTCGCCGTCGCCCGGCGAAGTCGGCGTCGCCTTGCGGCAGAGTGAAAATCGCATGAGGGTGGTCCGCCAGCGTTAACGTGAAGAAATACGTCGCGCCGGGGAGCCAGTTGCGGCGGTATTTTACCATCGCGGCGACACCCAGATCCTATTTCCGCTCAGACCCCGCATGTCGCTTCGCTCATGCGGGCTACTTAAAACAAATCGAGCTGCTTGGCGCCGGGTCGCGGCGGGCGGAAATGCTCGGTGGCGATCTTGCGCCGTTCCTTGTTGAAGCCGAGCTTTTCGCAGGCCACTTCGAAGCGGCGGCCGATCATCCAGGCGATCGGGCCGGTGCCGGTCTGGCGCTGGCCGAAGGTCGAGTCGTAATCCTTGCCGCCGCGCATGTCGCGGATCAGCTTGAAGACGTGACGGTAGCGGTCGGGGAAATTGGCGATCAGCCATTCGCGGAACAGGTCGCGCACTTCGAGCGGCAGCCGCAACAGCACGTAGCCGGCGTGGCGCACGCCGACCGACGCCACGGCATCGAGAATGCGCTCGATCTCGTCGTCGTTGAGCGCCGGAATGACCGGCGCCACCATCGCGGAGGCCGGCACGCCGGCCTTGACCAGTTGGCGCAGCGCATCGAGCCGGCGCGGCGGCGTGGCGGCGCGCGGCTCCATGGTGCGGGCGAGCTTCGGATCGAGCGTAGTGACCGAGAGCGCGACCTTGACCAGGTCGCGCCTGGCCATGCGGGCGAGGATGTCGAGATCGCGCAATACCAGCGCCGATTTGGTGACGATGCCGACCGGATGGCCGGCGGCGTCCAGCACTTCGAGGATGCGGCGCATGATCTTGTAGCGCCGCTCGATCGGCTGGTACGGATCGGTGTTGGTGCCGATCGCGATCATTTTCGGCACGTAGCCCGGCGCCGACAGCTCACGCTCGAGGAGTTCCGGCGCGTTCGGCTTCATGAACAGCCTCGATTCGAAATCCAGCCCCGGCGACAGGCCGAGATAGGCGTGGGTCGGCCGGGCGAAGCAATAGACGCAGCCGTGCTCGCAGCCGCGATAGGGATTGATCGAGCGGTCGAAGGAAATGTCCGGCGAATCGTTGCGGGTGATGATCTTGCGCGTCGAGTCCGCAATCACCGTGGTCTTGAACGGCGGCAGATCATCGAGCCCCTGCCAGCCGTCGTCGAAGGCGACGCGGGCGACCGGCTCGTAGCGGCCGGACGCGTTCGACAGCGAGCCGCGGCCGCGGCGGCGCTCGCGCTCCACCGTCGTTGCCGGCTCGCCCGCCGGCGCGGAGGGCAGCAGTGCCGGCGGGCGCTTCAAGGCGGACTGCGGACTCATGGCCCCAAAGCTAATCCGTCATCGTGAACAAAACAAGAACAAATGATTGTGATGCGCCGCCCTTGGAACCACCGCCGCCGCGGCTTATGCAGCATTTCCGGGGATCTGGCCCCAAGGAAGCCGCCACGGCATGCTGAGCGTCATCATCGCGACCAAGGATTCCGAGCGGGCGCTGGTGCCGACCCTGGCGGCGCTGGTGTCGGGAGCCACGGCCGGGGTGATCAGCGAGGTGCTGGTGGCGGACGGCGGCTCGCGTGACGATACGGCGGCGGTGGCCGAGGTCGCCGGCTGCAATTTCATGGCCATGAACGGCGGCACGGCGCGCCGGCTCAAGGCCGCGGCGGACCAAGCGCGCGCGCCGTGGCTGTTGTTTTTGCGGCCGGGCACCATCCTCGACGAGCCGTGGATCCGCGATGCGCAACGCTTCATGGAGCGTGCCTCGCGCACCGGCGGCGCCGGCGTGTTTCGCCGCGGCGCCCCGGCGCAATCGTCGCTGCGCGAGGCGCTGTCGCTCTTGGCAAGCGCGCTCGGCGCGCGGCCGCGCCCCGAGCAGGGGCTGCTGCTCGGCAAGGCGTTCTATGCGGCGCTCGGCGGCCATGCCGAGCAGGCGGCCGATCCGGAGACCGACCTGATCCGCCGCATCGGCCGCAGCCGCATCGTGCGGCTGGCGGCGATCGCGTACCGGGCAGATACTTGACTTAGTCAACTATCCGGCCGAAGCTTGCCGGCATGGCGATCCGGCAACGCGAGGCGCGCATCGCCGCGGTGCGCGGCTTCAACCGCTTCTACACGCGGCAGATCGGCGTCTTACGCAAGACCTATCTCGGCACGCCCTACTCGCTCGGCGAGGCGCGCGTGCTGCATGAGATCGCCAGCGGCCACTCGCGCACCGCAACCGACATCGGCCGCGCGCTCGATCTCGACGCCGGCTATCTGAGCCGCGTGCTGCGCAATTTCGAAAAGCACGGCCTGATCGAGCGCAAGGCGTCGGCGCGCGACGCCCGGCAAAGCCATCTGCGGCTGTCGGCGCGCGGCCGCAAAGCCTTCGCGCCGCTCGATCGACGCTCGCAAAGCCTGACCGGCGCCATGCTCGGCAAGCTCGCGCCCGCCGCGCAGGCCCGCCTGATCGCGGCGATGACGACGATCCAGACGCTGCTCGACGGCGCGGCACCGGCCGCGCCGAAAGCCGGCTACATCCTGCGCGCGCCGCGGCCCGGCGATTTCGGCTGGATCGTCAAGCGCAACGCCGAGATCTATGCCGAGGAATACGGCTGGCACGAGCCGTTCGAAGGCGTCTGCGCCCAGATCGTCGCCGACTTCGCCAACAAGTTCGATCCGAACCGGGAGCGCTGCTGGATCGCCGAGATGAACGGCGACAACGTCGGCTGCATCTTCGTCGCCAGGGATTCCGACACCGTCGCCCGTATCCGGCTGCTGCTCGTCGAGCCGAAGGCGCGCGGGCTCGGCCTCGGCGCGCGGCTGGTCGGCGAATGCGTCCGCTTCGCCCGCAGCGCCGGCTACAAGAAGATGACGCTGTGGACGCACTCGGTGCTCGCGGCGGCGCGCCACATCTACGAGAAGGCCGGCTTCAAGCTGCAACGCACCGAGCGGCACCAGAGCTGGGGACCGCCGGTGGTCAGCGAGCACTGGGATTTGGAATTGTAGGCGCCGTCATTGCGAGCGTTAGCGAAGCAATCCAGTGCCGACGCGCCGCCTGGATCGCTTCGCCGCTGCGCTCCTCGCAATGGCACAGAAGCCTAAACCGTCGCCCCTTGCGCCTTCGGCCTGCGCAAATGCTCGTCGAGCCGCGGCATGATCTCGACGAAGTTGCACGGTCCGTAGCGGTAATCGAGCTGGTGCACCAGGATTTCGTCCCAGGCGTCCTTGCAGGCGCCGGGCGAGCCCGGCAGGCAGAAAATGTAGGTGCCGCCGGCGACGCCGGCGGTGGCACGCGACTGGATCGCCGAGGTGCCGATCTTCGGGAAGCTGACCACCAGAAACAGCGCCGAGAACGCGTCCATTTTTTTGTCGAACAAGGGCTCGACCGCTTCCGGCGTGACGTCGCGGCCGGTGAAGCCGGTGCCGCCGGTGGTGATGATGGCGTCGATCACCGGATCGGCGATCCAGGCCTTGACCCGGGCTCGGATCGCCTCGATGTCGTCGGTGACGATGCTGCGCTCGGCGACGTAGTGGCCGGCGGCGACGATGCGCTGCACCAAAAGCGCGCCGGACTTGTCGTCCTTGAGCGAACGGGTGTCGGAAATGGTCAGCACCGCGATTTTCAGCGGCACGAATTGCTTGGTCTCGTCGATCCCAGGCATGGCTACACCCTTTACCGGCGTCACATTAGGCCCGGCAATAGTGCCCTGCCAAGCGGCACGCTCCCCTCCCTACCCGCGCGCGGGGCGAGGTGATTTTGCTATAGCGGGTTCGCCGACATGGTGTTGCAGGCGTTGACTTGGCCGCTCTTGAAGCCGTTGAGGAACCAGCGCTTGCGCTGCTCCGAGGTGCCGTGGGTGAAGCTGTCGGGCACGACGTAGCCCTGCATCTCCTTCTGCAGCCGGTCGTCGCCGATCGCGGTCGCGGTCTGCAAGGCCTGGTCGACGTCGCCGGGGTCGAGGAAATTGTGCCTGGCCTGGGCGCGGTTGGCCCACACGCCGGCGAGGCAGTCGGCCTGCAGCTCGACGCGCACCTGCAGCGCATTGGCCTCGGCCTTGGTCGAGGCTTCCTGCTGCTTCTGCGTCACCTGCGGCAGGATGCCGAGCTCGTCCTGGACGTGGTGGCCGACCTCATGGGCGATCACGTAGGCCTCGGAGAATCGGCACGCCGTCGAGTCCGAGCAGGCGCCGAACTTGGTCTGCATGTCCGCGAAGAACGCGGTGTCGAGATAGATGCGCTGGTCGCGCGGGCAGTAGAACGGCCCCATGGCCGACTTTGCCATACCGCAGGCGCTGGGCTCGGAGCCGGCGAACAGGCGCAGCTTCGGCGCATGATAGGTCTTGCCGGCCGCCGCGAAGATTTCGGTCCAGCGGTCCTCGGTGTCGCCGAGCACCAGCGCCACGAACTTGCCGGTGGCGTCGGTCGGCGTGCCGGAGCTGACCGGCGGCGCCTGGTCGGACTGCTGCGTGGTGCCGCCGCCCGAGAGAATCTGCGCGCCGTTGAGCAGCACGCTCGGGTCGATGCCGAAATACCAGCTAATCAGGCCGATGATGATGACGGCGCCGACGCCGAGCCCGCCGGCCCCGCCCGGCACGCGCGAAGCGCTCATTTGCCGATCGTCTTCGACGTTGTCGCTGGGACGGAAATCGTCGGTGCGCATCTGTCATTCTCCTTCACGCTTTTCCGCGCGCGGCGCGCTTGCTGTGACTCGTTTCGGTACAGATCGTGTCGCGGCGCGCATCACGATTAACCAAGTGCTTCCCGGCATTTATTGCCTAGTCCAAGTGCCGCGCGGGTAACTCGTTTTTTACCTTGCCGCGGCATCATCTGCTTCGTCGGTTGTAGGTCCCGCGTCGCCGACCGCGTCGCCTGAGTCAGAGTTCTGAGTCATGGTTGTGTCGCGTCGCGGGGCGTCCGCCAGGGCGCCCCGCGTGAGTTTTGAGTCCGCCGCAGCCGCCGATTCCGCTCCGGCCGCCGCCGCGCCGCGCATCCTGACCGGCGATTGCGTTGCCGAGATGACGAAGCTGCCGGCGGCGTCGGTCGATCTGGTGTTCGCCGATCCGCCGTATAACCTGCAGCTCCAAGGCGATCTCAAGCGCCCCGACGATTCGCGAGTCGATGCGGTCGACGACGATTGGGACAAGTTCTCCAGTTTCTCCGCTTACGACGATTTCTCGCGCGCCTGGCTCGCCGCCTGCCGCCGCGTGATGAAGCCGTCGGCCACGCTGTGGGTGATCGGCTCCTATCACAATATTTTCCGCGTCGGCACCGTGCTCCAGGATCTCGGCTTCTGGATCCTCAACGACATCGTCTGGCGCAAATCCAACCCGATGCCGAATTTTCGCGGCCGCCGCTTCACCAACGCGCACGAGACGCTGATCTGGGCGGCGCGGCAGGCCGCGCACAAGGATTATACGTTCAACTACGAAGCGCTCAAGGCGGGCAACGACGATATTCAAATGCGCTCCGACTGGCTGTTCCCGCTGTGCACCGGCGAGGAGCGGCTCAAAGGCCGCGACGGCAAGAAGCTGCATCCGACGCAGAAGCCGGAGGCGCTGCTCGCCCGCGTCATCCTCGCGGCATCGCGGCCCGACGATCTGGTGCTCGATCCGTTCTGCGGCACCGGCACCACCGGCGCCGTCGCCAAGCGGCTGCGGCGGCGTTTCATCGGCATCGAACGCGAGGCGGACTATGCGAAGGCCGCGCAGAAACGCATCGCCGCCGTCGCGCCGCTGTCCAAGCCGACGCTCGCCGGCTTCATGACCGCGCGCGAAGCGCCGCGGGTGCCGTTCACGGCGCTGATCGAGCGTGGCCTCGTCGCTCCTGGAATTAAACTCACCGACGCCAGGCGCCGCCACCGCGCCCTCGTTCGCGCCGACGGCGCGCTGTCGCTCGGCGAAACGGTCGGCTCGATCCACCGCATCGGCGCGCTCGCCCAGGGCCTCGAAGCCTGCAACGGCTGGACCTTCTGGCACGTCGAGACGCCGAAGGGGCTTACCTGCATCGACGACTTCCGCGCCATCGTGCGCTCGGAGATGTCGGCAGCCGCCGGGTGACTGGCCCGCTATGCGGCCGGTATCGCTTCGACAAGCAATTCCAACGCCCGCTTGGCGAACGCGTCCATATTCGCGAGCCGCTCGGCGCTGCCGGTGCGCAGCGTGACCGCACGCTCGACCGGGCCGGCGACGCCGATGCAGGTATGGCCTGCCGGATCGCCGTAACGGTTGCCGGTCGGTCCGGTGGCGCCGGTTTCGCCAAGCCCCCAGGTCGCGCCGTGGCGCTCGCGCATGCGCCGCGCCAGCAGCAGCGCGTAGGTTTCCGTCGCCGGACGAAAGCCCTGCATGTCGGCGTCGCCGATGCCGAGCAGCGCCGAACGCGCCGACTTGGTGTAGATCACGGCGCCGCCGAGGAAATAGGCCGAGGCGCCGGGCACCGCGAGCAACGCCGCGGCGACGAGCCCTCCGGTCGAGGATTCGGCTATGGCGATGGTGTCGCGGCGCGCGACCAGCCTCTGCGCTATCGTCTGCGCCAGCGGCAACAGCGTTTTCATAGATCGCTCCTCCCGATTTGGCCGAGCACGCGATAGACGCATATCTCGGCGCCCGGAAACTGCTTGATCCATTGCGCGCCGATGGCTGCGGCGCGCTGCCGGGAAGTTGCAGCGCTCATTTGCCGGCGACGACCATGATCTCGACCAGATAGTCGGGCGAGGCGAGCTTGGCCTCGACGGTGGCGCGCGCCGGCGCGTTGCCGGGCGACACCCAGGCGTCCCACACCGCGTTCATCTCGTTGAATTTCGCCATGTCGGTGACCCAGACATTGGCCGAAAGCAGCTTGCTCTTGTCGGTGCCGGCGCGGGCAAGGAAACCGTCGATCTGCGACAGGATGCTCTTGGTCTGCTCGGCCATGCCCTTGCCCTTGGGCGCTTCGGCGACGATGCCGGCGAGATAGACGGTGTTGCCGTGGACCACGGCCTTGCTCATGCGCGGGCCGCTGTCGTGACGCTGGATTGTCATGGCGTTCCTTTCCGACTTTAGAATTGGAGCTCAGTGTTTAACGGGACGGCAGGGCGTGCGCTACGACCTTGCGCATCAGGCTCGGCAGCGCCTCGCCGGCAAGCCGATCGAGCGCCACCCAGCGCGTACCGGCCGGCGCCGCCGTGCGCGCCGGAATGTCCGCCGCGTAGACCAGGAGCTCCAGCGGAAAATGCGTGAAGACGTGACGCACCACGCCGACGGTCCGATGCCAGGCGATCCGTTTCCGCGACTTCGAAAAGCACGGCGCTTGGTCGAGCGCATCGGCTTCGGCAAAATCCTTCGTCCACTCCGTCGTCGGCACCTCGGTCATGGCGCCGAGCAGGCCTTTGGCCGGGCGCGTGCACACCAGCAAAAAACCGTCGGCGCGGCGCGCGACAAAAGCGGCGCCGCGGCGCAGCGTGCCTTCGCGCTTCGGCGTTCTCACCGGAAACAATTCCGCGTTGCCGGCGGCGCGCGCCGCGCAGGCGTCGTTCCAGGGGCACAGCGCACAAGCCGGCCGCTTCGGCGAGCAGAGCGTGGCGCCGAGGTCCATCATCGCCTGGGCGAAATCGCCGGCGCGCCGTTGCGGGGTCAGCGCGCAGGCCAGCCGGCGGATCTCCGGCTTGGCGGCCGGCAGCGGCGTCTCGATGGCGTGAAGCCGCGCGATCACCCGCTCGATATTGCCATCGACCGGCGTGACCGGCGCGTCGAAGGCGATCGCCGCAATCGCCGCGGCGGTGTAGGCGCCGATGCCGGGCAGCGCCCGCAGCTCCGCCTCGGACGCCGGGAATTCGCCGCCATGGCGCTCGACCACGGCGCGGGCGCAGGCATGCAGGTTGCGGGCGCGGGCGTAATAGCCGAGCCCGGCCCAGGCTTTGAGCACATCGTCGAGCGGCGCCGCAGCCAGCGCCCGGACATCGTGCCAGCGCTCCAGGAAGCGGGCGTAGTACGGCGCGACCGCCTTCACCGTGGTCTGCTGCAGCATGATCTCGGACAGCCAGACCCGGTACGGATCGGGACGCAGGCCGGACGGCGCGCGCCACGGCAGCTTGCGGCGATGGCGGTCGTACCAGGCGAGCAGCGCGGTGGGTTGCGGGCATGATTGCGCCTCGCGTCGCTTGCCGTGCTGTCGGGCCGCGGCCTTGTCTGCTAGGTTTGCCGTCATCGCGTGCGCGAAGGCATGGCAGAGCATCCCCTCATGAACAAGCCCTCCGGTTCCTTCGCCAAGCCGCTGCGCGATCTCCTCGGCAAGGCCGTGGGCGACGCGTTTCGCCGCCAAGGCTTTGCCTCGGCCGAGCTGGTGACGCGCTGGAGCGAGATCGTCGGCGCCGACGTCGCCGCCCGCAGCCAGCCGGTCAAGATCCAATGGCCGCGACCGGCCCCCGCCCATGCCTCCACCGCGAGCGGCGGAGCGTCGGGGCAGGAGCCCGGCACCTTGGTGCTCCGCGTCGAGGGCCCGGCCGCCATCGAGATTCAGCACGCGACCGACATCATCTGTGCCCGGATCAACCAGTTCCTCGGCTGGCGCGCCATTGGCCGCATCGCGCTGCGCCAGGCGCCGCTGCGACGGGCGACGCCCAAGCCGCTACCGAAGGAAAACCCGGCCGCCGTCGCGGCGCTGGCCGCGACGCTCCCGGACATCGCCGACGGCGATCTGCGCCGGGCGCTGGCCCGGCTCGGCGCCGCCGTCAAACGCGGCTGACGCCATCACGCAATCAAACGACCGTGACCGCCAAAGCAAGCGTCATGGGCTAGGCGCGACGGCGCGCTCATGCCACATTGTGCCGGTAGAAACCCACAGAATTGCCATCGGGAACTCAGGAGCAGGCCTTGTCGCTCACGCGTCGCCAATTATTGACGGCCACGGCGGTCGTCAGCCTTAGTGCAGCCGGCATCATGGCCGGCGTGCTGCCACGCTTCACCCTCCCCGCCTTGGCGGCGGACGATCCGGCGCCGGCGGATCTGGCCGTGGCCCCCCCCGATGGCGACGTGGTGGTCGGTTCCGACAAGGCGCCGGTGACCGTCATCGAATATGCCTCGATGACCTGCCCGCACTGCGCCCATTTCGAGGAAACCACGTTTCCCGAGCTGAAGAAGCGCTACATCGACACCGGCAAGGTGCGCTACATGATGCGCGAATTCCCGCTCGATGCGCTGGCCGCGGCCGGCTTCATGCTGGCGCGCTGCGCCGGCCCGGACAAATACGAGGCCATCATCGAGACGCTGTTCGCCAAGCAGAACGATTGGGTGGTGCAGCAGCCGCTCGAACCGCTCGGCGCGATTGCCAAGCAGTTCGGCTTTACCGACGACTCGTTCAAGGCCTGCCTGGCGAATCAGACGGTGCTCGACAAGATCCAGGCGGTGCGCGACCAGGCCGTGAACAAGCTCGGCGTCAACTCGACGCCGACTTTCTTCATCAACGGCAAGCGCTTCGTCGGCGACCTGTCGATCGACCAGATGGCCAAGGAGATCGACCCCTATCTCAAGGAAGGATAAGGGTTTTTTGCCTGGCTCGGGGCCCGGGCAGGGTTACCTGGCGGCGCCGGCGGGGGCGCTGCGGAGCTGGCGCAGGTTCTGGAAAAATCGGTCGCCCTGTTGCGCTTGGACTCATGACGATTCATTGTCGGCGTCGATGCGGCACGATTCCGCGCGCCAGTTCCGGCGCGAGCCAATAACGATTCCCTGCGCGGCCACATCGCTGCGCGGCCGCACCTGGGGCATGGATATAAAAACGGCATGAAGCTCACACGGCTGCGCCTGATCGGCTTCAAGTCCTTCGTCGAACCGACCGACCTTGAGATCGAACCGGGCCTGACCGGGGTGGTCGGCCCGAACGGCTGCGGCAAATCCAATCTGGTCGAGGCCGTGCGCTGGGT
>JASHQO010000507.1 GCA_030039105.1 Xanthobacteraceae bacterium | reverse complement strand
CGTTCAAGATGATCAATGCCGAGACGCAACTCGTCTATGCGTCCGACTATCCGCATTGGGACATGGATCTGCCGTCGACGATCTACGATCTGCCATTCTTGAATCTGCAGGCCAAGAAGAACATCCTCGGCGAAACCGCGCGCAAGCTGTTCAAGCTCGATACGATCCTGTCGCCGGAGAAGAAGGCGCGGCTGAAGAGCCGCGCCGCGGTGGCGTAAGGACCGCGCGGGCTTTAGAGGAGTCGATGCGCTCTACGCCGAGCTGGCATCCGCGGGTTCAAACGGCTGCGCGCCGGCGATCGCCGGGACGCTATCCTGGAACACCGATCTGTCCGGCCTGAAGTAAAGGGTTGGGGAGCCCTGAGCCCCCGCAAAACGTCAGCTCAGCTTTCGCCGCGGCGACCAGCCGTAAATGCGGGTAAGCGTGCCGCCCATCAGCTTGGCTTTGTCGCTATCGGGGATGCGATTGGTCGCGCGGAAGGCATCGACACCCTGAGCGAACGTGAGGAAATTCACCGCACGGGTCCAATCGGTGCCCCACATGCAGCGATCGATGCCGAACGCGTCGATGACGCGACAGACGGGATCCCAGATGTCATTGAAAGGATAGGGCTGGCGTGACAGCGTGCAGGCGCCGGTGATCTTGATGGCGACGTTCGGAAATTTGGCGAGCGTCAGCACCTTCGGCAGCTCGGCCCAGGGCTGTGCCGGCACCGGCGGCTCGTGCGGCTGCACGAGGCCCAGGTGGTCGACGATGATCTGCGTGTCGGGATGGCGGCGGATGAGCTCGATACCCTGGTCGAGTCTTCCCGCGATGTGCAGGTTGAGTGGAAAGGACAAACGTCCGGCGGTCGCCAGCACGCGATTCAGCCCCGGATCCGCCGGGTCTTCGGTGTAGCCGCCACGGACCAGCAGCATGCGCACGCCGACCGTGCCGGGCGTGCGCTTCCAGTCGGCGATGACGTCGGCGACGGCAGGATCGTTGGGATCGACAGGCTTGATGAGGGCGAAGCGATCGGCGTGCCGCTTGTGCACTTCGAGCGCATAGCTGGCGTCATAGCGGTACATGGTGATCGGCGAGATCAGGATCGCGCCATCGACGCCGGCCTTGTCCATTGCCGCCACCATCTGGTCGCCGGTAACCTCGGGCGGCCCGGCCAGCACTGCATGCCACGGCCGGCCCGGACGGTCGCGCTCGTAGGCGTGTACTTGGGCGTCGATGGTCAGCATATTTCGATGTCCCGGTTTCTCGTCACAGCGGCAGTCGCAACGCGGGAGCGGCGGTGCTCTCGATCATGATATTGACGCAGGCCGGCTTGCTGCTGGCAAGCGCGCGGTCGATTGCGGTCGGCAACTCGGCGGCACTTTCCACATATTCGCCATGTCCGCCAAGCGCGGCGACGACCTGATCGTAGCGCACCGGCAGCAGCTCGCAGCCGTGCATCCTGTTGGTGCCGTAGTTGCGGCGCTGAATCTCACTTTCCGCGTTCCAGCGCGCATCGTTGCCCAATATCGCGACGAACGGCAGCCCACGCCGCACCGCGGTTTCGAACTCGGCGATATGAAAGCCGATCGTGCCGTCGCCGAGCACCGCAAAGACCGGCGCCGTTGCCTCGACCAGTCGCGCCGCAAGCGCAAAAGACAGCGAGCTGCCGATCGAGCCGGCGACGCCGTTGACCAGGCGGCGTCGAGTCGGCAGCAGGCTCTGCCCCCACTGGGCAAACTCGCCGCCGTCGCAGATCAGGATCGTATTCGGATCGCGTTCGACGAAAGGCCGAAGCGTGCGAAAGACCTCCGCGGGATGCAGCCGGCTCGGTGTCTGCGACGCGAGCTCTTGCCACGACGCCGGCCGGGCGTCGCGGGCGCGGCGCGCTTCGGCGAGCCACGTCGTATTTCGTGTGGCGTTCCGTTTGGCGCCGGCAGTGAGCTTTTCGGCCGCCAATGCCGGATCGGCAACGCAGCCGAAGACCAGCGCATCGCCTTTCTCGCGTCGCGCTCGCGCCGTCAACTCCACGTCCGGATCGATCGCGACGATCTTGACGGTCGCATCGAAGCTGGGAGGGGTTGCCCATTTCAGCGAAAAATCCAGCGCTTTGCCCAGGAGCACCACGAGATCGGCTTGCTCTGCCAGATCGGGCAGGGCGCCGAGCGTTGCATCGGCGAGACCTCGCGGACTTTCCAGAATGACCGCCGGTGCGCCGGCCGCGGCCTCGAGACTGGCGAGCAATTCGCGGCCGCGCGGGTTCGACATCTGCGGACCGGCCAAGATGATTGGGCGCTCTGCGCCGGCAAGCAGGCCGAGGATTTTGGCGCAATCGGCTTCGCCGAGCGCCGCGGGCGTCGCTGCGTCAATCGTCGGCCATGTCACGGCGCTCTCATCGACGCGCGCGTCGATGAGGTCCGACGGCAAGCTCACATGAACCGGCCCGCGCCGGCCGGAACGTGCGATGCGAATTGCTTCACCCATGTCGCTTGCGAGCGATTGGATCGAGCTGACGGTCCAAGATGCCTTGGTCACCGGCTTGGCCATCTCGGCCTGGCGCAATTCCTGAAATCCGCCGCGGCCGAGCTCCCAAGTCGCGGCGTGTCCGGAGAGCAGGACCATCGGCGATTCCGCGGCCAGCGCTGTGTAGAGGGCGCCCACGGCGTTGGCGTGTCCAGGTCCACCGGTGACCATGGCGATACCGGGCTCGCCGGTCAGGCGACCATGGGCATCGGCCATGTGTACGGCGGCCGCTTCGTGGCGCACATGGACGAGATCGATGCCGGCATCCAGCGCGGCGTCGAATATCGCCATGATGTGGTTGCCGGACAGCGTGAAGATGCGCCGGCAGCCGAGGCGGTGCAGTGAGCGTGTGACGATGTCGGCTCCGCGTAAGGTATCGCTCATCGTTCTTCTGGATCGCTATGGCGGACGGCTCGGCCTGGAGGCGGGAACTTCGAGCGGAGACATTAGCACTCCGCGCCGCGAATGAAGAGCCGCCGCGGCAGCGCGATCAGCGGGCGCTCGGCCGCGCGACCAAGCCCAATTCGCGCAGGGCCAGAACCAGCGTCGCCAGCAGGAACGGAATCAGGAAATAGACGACGCGGAAGGTCAACAACGACGCCAGCAGCTCCTCTTTGCCGAATTCCGGCAGCCCGATCAGGAGAGCCGCTTCGATGACACCGAGGCTGCCGGGCACGTGGCTGACGGTGCCGAGCAGCGTGGCGGTGACGAAGATGACGAGGATTGGCAGAAAGCCGATCGCCGGGGCCGGCGGCAGCAGCGTGTACATTGCCAGCGTCACCAGCACGAGATCGGTCGCACCGATGCCGATCTGAATGAGGGTAACGCGCCCGTTCGGGAGCACGATTTTCCAGTTGGCATAGCCGATGGTCCGTGGCCGCCGCGCCAGCCAAAGCAAATAGCCGCAGACGCCGAGCAAGGCGGCAAGCCCGATGCCGCGGTTGATCCAGGCCGGCAGGCGATCGACGAGGCTTGCAGCCTCGGGCGCATACGACGTGGCGCCGCCGAGCACGACGGCGTTGCCGAGCCAGAACGTCATGCCGGTGACGAAGGCGATCTTGGCGACGTCGAGGACGTTGAGGCCCCAGGCCGAATAGACGCGCAGTCGCACCAAGCCGCCGGTGAGCGTGGCCGCGCCGAGCGAATGCCCGATCGTGTAGCTCGTAAAGCTTGCCAGCGCCGCAACATGGAACGGAATCGTCTGGTGGCCGATGACGCGCAGCGCGAACACGTCATAGAAGGTCAGCGTGATGTAGCCGGCGATGGCAAACAGACCGGCGATCGCGATATTGCCGACCGGCCGAGCCTCGAACGCAGCTACGACCTCGGCGCTGTCGACGTCGCGCAACAGATGCCAGAGAATGGCGGCGGCGACCGCGGCGATCGACAGAGTGAATGCAACGCTGAGCCAGTTGCGGCCGACTTTCCGAACGACCGTCCGCGCGCTGATGCTCGCCACGTCGGTAATCGGCCTTTCGCAATGGCTTCCCGGCCCGACCTGAAACATGGCCGGGCGATTCGCGCCGGCAAGCTTTCATTTGTTTGTAACAACAATGTAACGAACCGGGAGGACAAACCGCCGCGCTCGGGCCGTGACCGTCACACTGCTGAGATATGAAATGGCAATTGTCGTCGCATGCGAATCGACAACTCGAAAGCCGGTTCCCGGCCGGGGACGATCTGATGCGGGTTCTTGTCGCAACGGACGCCTGGCGTCCCCAAGTCAACGGCGTGGTGCGGACGTTGAATTCGCTGCAGCGTGCCGCTGCCAAGCTGGGCGTTGCCGTCGAGTTCCTCTCGCCCGATGGGTTCCGGTCGTTTCCGGTGCCGACCTATCCCGGGCTGCGCCTCGCCATCCCGAGCCGGCGCGGCATCGCCGAGCGCATCGAAGCGATGCGGCCGGACGCGATCCATATCGCGACCGAGGGACCGATCGGCTTTGCCGTGCGCGCGTATTGCCGGCGACATAACCGGCCGTTCACCACGAGCTACACGACGCGGTTTCCCGAATATATCTCGGCCCGCTCGCCGATCCCGGAATCGTGGATTTACGGCATGCTGCGCCGATTTCATTCCGCCGCCACGGTGACGATGGTGGCGACGCCGTCGCTGACGGCGGAACTGCGCGAACGCGGCTTTACCAATCTCGGCATGTGGACACGCGGCGTCGACGTCGATCTGTTCCGCCCCGACCGCGCCATCGATCTCGGCTTGCCGCGGCCGGTCTTCATGACCGTGGGCCGCGTGGCGGTCGAGAAAAATCTCGAAGCATTCTTGTCGCTCGATCTGCCGGGCACCAAGGCGATCATCGGCACCGGCCCGCAGGAAGCCGAGCTCAAGCGCAAATTCCCCGACGCCAAATTTCTCGGCATGCTCGACAACGGCATTTTAGCCTCGCGCCTGGCGGGCGCCGACGTGTTCGTGTTCCCAAGCCTCACCGATACGTTCGGTATCGTCCAGCTCGAGGCGTTGGCGAGCGGTGTGCCGGTCGCGGCCTTCCCGGTCACCGGGCCGAAGGACGTCGTTGCCGACCGCCCGATCGGCGTGCTGCACGAGGATTTGCGCACGGCCTGCCTCGACGCGCTCAAGCTCTCGCGTGAGGCCTGTCGCGCCTTCGCGTTGAACTATTCGTGGGAGAACAGCGCGCGCCAATTCATCGGCCACGCGCGCAAAGTCGCCACCGGCAATTCCGGCGAACCGCAGCTCGCCGGCACTATCACGGAAACCGCTCACGGCTGAAGGGCCGGCACGACAACAGAAGGGGCAAGCATGAGCACGCTTTCGCATACCGACCTCGACACTGCGACCGTAACCAAGGCCTATGCGCGCTGGGCGCCGGTCTACGATCTCGTCTTCGGCGCGGTGTTCGAACGCGGCCGCCATGCTGCAATCGCCGCGGCCGAGCGGGTGGGCGGGCGCGTCCTGGAGGTCGGCGTCGGCACCGGCATCTCGCTGCCGCAGTATTCCGGAGCCTGCAAGATCAGCGGCATCGATATTTCCGCGCCGATGCTGCGCAAGGCGCAGGAACGCGTCACCGAATTCGGCTTGAGCAACGTCGAGGGACTATGGGTGATGGATGCCGAGCATCTGTCGTTTCCCGATGCGTCGTTTGACGTCGTCGTCGCCCAATACGTTGTCACCACCGTACCCAACCCCGAGGCGACGCTCGACGAGTTCGCCCGCGTGCTCAAGCCCGGCGGCGAGATCGTGCTGGTCAGCCGCGTCGGCGCCGAAGCGGGACTGCGGCGCTCGCTGGAGCACTGGTTCCAGCCGGCGGCGCGCAAGCTCGGCTGGCGCACCGAGTTCTCGTTCGAGCGCTACGCCCAGTGGGCTTCGCGCAGCGCCGGCGTGATTTTGGTCGAGCGCCGCGCCATGCCGCCATTTGGGCATTTCTCGTTGATCCGCTTCGTCAAGGAGGGTGGGGCAAACGCCGGCAACGAGAACAACACCCCCGCATTGCGCGCCGCAAGCTGATCCTGCGGCCGTCTCAAACCAAGACGTCAGCTTTCATCCACCTGTCACGGATGCGTCCCCGTCATAAGGGATTCATCGAATCGCCATACCGCAATCAGGAACCGCCTCGACGGGGGAGACCGATGGAAAACTTTTTCGCGGCCTTACGCACCCAGCGCTGGGACGATCATCGCTACTATCACCACAGCCGCATCAACCAGTCGCTCCACTTCGCCAGTGCGATCGGCTTTCTGTTCTCCTATGCGATGATCTTCAAGGACCCGGCGCTCTCGGCGATGGCCGGATGGCTGGTCGCGATGACCACCCGGCAGAGTGGTCACTTCTTCTTCGAGCCGAAGGACTACGACCTGGTCAATCACGCCAGCCACGAGCACAAAGAAGAGATCAAGGTCGGCTACAATCTGCGCCGCAAGGTCGTGCTGCTTGGCATCTGGGCGGCGTCGCCTCTGGCGCTGTATCTCAGCCCTGGCTGCTTCGGCCTGTTCGCGCCGGCCACCAGCAAGACCGAGTTCGTGCGCCAGGTCGCGATGATCTGGCTTGGTCTCGGCATCGGCGGGGTGGTGTTCCGTACCGTCCAATTGTTCATCATCAAGGACGTTCAGACCGGCCTGGTGTGGGCGACCAAGATCCTCACCGACCCGTTCCACGACATCAAATTATACCACAAGGCGCCGCTGGCGCTGCTGCGCGGTGAATTGATCGATCCCGGGATCGGCCTGCATCGTTGGGACGAGGATGACGCCGAAGTCGAGGAAATGCCGCGGCCGAGCTGAGGCAGCCGGCGAGTTTCTTGGAGTTTCCGGTCAATGACTGCGCGGTTGGCCCGGGGTGAACAGGCGGCGGGCGATCATCTCCTTGAGGATCGTCCGCTTGATCGCCTTGTTGGTCAGCGCCGGGTTATGCCACCACCAGCCGTCGCGCTCCATGGCCTTGGCCGCGGCGATAAAGCGCTCGGCCACCGCCTCGAAGTCGGCTTCGGTGTAGTTGAGGCTGAACAGCAGCCGGGCGGTGCCGACCCAGCTCAGCGCCAAGCCTTCGGCGCGCAGGTAGTATTGCAGCATCCAATTGTAGCGCGACGGTTTGGTGTAGCAGACCACCCACAGTGCCGACATGGCGGCGATCTGTACCGGCAAGCCCTCGTCGGCGAGCCGTCGGTTGAGCCGCCGCGCGCGGTCATTCCATGCCTCGTCGAGGCCGACATACAGCGCCTGCTTTTCGGGCGAGCGCAGCGCGTGCAGAAATTCGTTCATCGCCGCCATGACGTAGGGGTGCGAATTGAACGTGCCGCGGGCAAAGCAGATGTCGGCCGGGCGGTCGTCGCGGTACCGCTTCATCAGGTCCTTGCGGCCGCAGACAACGCCGACTGGCAATCCGCCGCCGAGCGTCTTGCCGTAGGTGACGAGATCGGCGCGTACGCCAAAGTATTCTTGTGCGCCGCCGGCAGCGAGGCGAAAGCCGACGAACACTTCGTCGAAGATCAGAACGATATTACGCTCGGTGCATACCGAGCGCAGCTTCTTCAGCCACGCGGTGTAGGCCGGCTTGTCGAAATGCGACCAGCGCGTGCTGTCGACCAGCGCCGAGTCGGTCGGGGCAGGTGCATTCGGATGCAGGCCCTGTTCGGGATTGACCAGCACGCAGGCAATGTCGCGCCGCGTCCGCAGCACGTGCAGCGTCTCTTCCGACAGGTCGGCGAGCGTATAGGTGTCGCGTGCTGGAATAGGATTGCCGATGCCCGGCTGCACGTCGCCCCACCAGCCGTGATAGGCGCCGCAGAAGCGCACCAGGCGGCTGCGCCGCGTGTGGTAGCGGGCAAGCCGCACCGCCTGCATCACGGCTTCCGTGCCCGACATGTGGAACGACACTTCGTCGAGCCCGGAAATTTCCTTCAACAGTTTTGTGTTCTCGATGATGAGCGGATGATAGGCGCCGAGCACCGGGCCGAGGTCGTGCACGCGCGCCGCGCCGCGCTCGATCGTTTTCTTGTAAAAATCGTAACCGAATACGTTGACTCCGTAGGAGCCGGCCAGATCATAGAAGCGATTGCCGTCGAGATCGGTCAACGTGACGCCGTCGCTCGCCCGGTAGAAGGCGGCGATCGGCAGGCTGGACCGCACCACGCGGCTGAATTGAAACGGCACGCGATAGGTGCCGGTGAACTGCAAGTCGGAAATATTCTCGGCTGCTTCGGCACTGCGGCCAATCGTCTGCGCAAAGCGCGTCTTGAAATCGGCGGACAGGCGGGCGAAGCCGGCGCGGCGCAGCGCGACGATTTCGGCGGGCGCGGCGTCGGCGCTGAAAAAACGCGCATCGTCGTATTCGTAATGGGGCAGCAAGCCAGCGAGGCGGCGCGCCATGCGGGCGTGGCCGGCGAGCGAGCGGTGCTTGGCTTGGGACAGCTCAAGCCGACGGCCGAGCGTCACCATCGAGGTCGCCAGCGCCGCGGCGCCAAGCCCGTAGAAGGCCAGAGTGGTGGTGGCCCATTCCATCGAATCGGGGTGTACCCGGAACGTTTTACAAAGCCATGACGGTTTACAACAACATGACGGTCCGTTCGCAAATCTGGCAAGTATTCGGGCAGGAAGACATCAACTTTCTGCTCACCAACCGCATCCCGCGACGGCTCGCGACGCAATTCGTCGGCTGGCTGAGCCAGGTCGAGCAGCCGCTGATTCGCGATGTTTCGATCGGGCTGTGGCGGCTGTTCTCCGACCTTGATCTCGGCGAGGCCAAGAAGACCCACTTCCGCAGCATGCACGATTGCTTCACCCGCGAGCTCAGGGAGGGCGCGCGGCCGGTCGACCGGGCGACGGACGTTTTGGTCAGTCCGTGCGACGCCATTGTCGGCGCCTGCGGCGAGATTGCCGGAACGCGTCTTTATCAGGCAAAGGGCTTTCCCTATACGCTGGACGATTTGTTGTGCGACCGTGATCTGGTCGAAACCTACCGCAACGGCCGCTATGTGACGTTGCGCTTGACCGCGGCCATGTATCACCGCTTCCACGCGCCGTACGACTGTCGCGTCGATCGGGTTACTTACGTCTCCGGCGACACCTGGAACGTCAATCCGATCGCGCTCAAGCGGATCGAGCGGCTATTCTGCAAGAACGAGCGCGCGGTGATCTGCACGGCTCTGCCGAACGGCGACAGTGTGGCGCTGGTGCTGATCGCTGCCGTCCTGGTCGCCAGCATCCGACTGCACTTCCTCGACGTGCTCCTGAACCTCAAGCACCGCGGGCCGAACCTCATCGCTTGCGATGCGTCGTTCCACAAAGGCGACGAGCTCGGCTGGTTCCAGCACGGCTCGACAGCGATCGTGTTCGCGCCGGACGGTTACGCGCTGTGCGGCGGCGTCCGGGAAGGCAGCCGCATCCGCATGGGCCAGCCGCTGCTGCGGATGCCGTAGGAGCGGTCAGCTCGCCTTCTGCTGCGGGCTCGCCGCGTCATCCAGCTCCCTGGCGCGTATGCAAGCCGGGCGGCTGCCGAGGCGCTGCCAGTATTGCTCGAAGGCCGGACGTTTCTCGATCATGCCGAACATCATGCCGAAGCCGATTTGGGAGCCGACATAGAGATCCGCCGCGCTAAAGCTCTTGCCAACCAGATAATCGTTGCGCGATACGGCCTCTTCGAGAGTTTTGAGCGCCAGCGCCATATTGCCGTAGCCCATCATCCGTTCGCGCTCCGGCGGCACGACGAAGCCCATGGCTTTGTTGCTCACGGCGGCTTCAACCGGGCCGGCACTGAAGAACATCCAGCGATAGTAAGGCGCGCGCAGGCGATCTCCCGACGGCGGCGCGAGGCGCGCCTGCGGGAATGCGTCGGCGAGATACGCGCAGATCGCCGCGGTCTCGGTGACGACGGCGTCGCCGTGGCGCAGCGCCGGAACCTTGCCCATCGGATTGATCGCCAGATAGGCCGGCCCTTTCATGGTCGAAGCGTAATCGAGAATCTCGGTCTTGTAGGGTTGCCCGATTTCTTCGAGCATCCAGCGGGCAATGCGACCGCGCGACTGGGGATTCGTATAGAGAACGAGCGC
>JASHQO010000506.1 GCA_030039105.1 Xanthobacteraceae bacterium | reverse complement strand
CGCGATCACGAGGAATTAGAGGACAGAGGACGGACGACAGAGGACGGATGATAAGTCAGTCCTCAGTCCTCTGTCCTCTGTCCTCTGTCCTCCGTCACCTGGCCTCCGCGATCGGCAGCGCCGTGGTCGATTTGATCTTTTCCATGGCGAACCGCGAGGTCACGTTCTTCAGCGGCAAGGCGGCGATCAGGCGCTTGTAGAAGGTATCGTAGCCGGCGATGTCGGTGACCACGACGCGCAGCATGTAATCGACGTCGCCGGCCATGCGGTAGAATTCCATCACCTCCGGCATGGCGCCGACCGCTTTGGCAAAGCGCTCGAGCCAGTCCTGGGAATGGTCGCCGGTCTCGATCGAGACGAAGACGGTGACGCCGAGCCCGATGCGGTCCTGGTCGACCAGCGCGACGCGGCGTTGGATGACGCCTTCGGCTTCGAGGCGCTGGATGCGCTTCCAGCACGGCGTCGACGACAGCCCGACGCGCGAGCCGATCTCGGCGACGGAGAGGGCGGCGTTTTCCTGCAGAACCGCAAGGATTTTCCGGTCGATGGCATCCATGATGGCGAATAATCTTCCAAATTGACTTGGTCAATTCTGTTTACAGAGAAAATTATTCTAAATCAAGCGGGCGACTGCCCAAGGTAAACGGCTCAACACCGTGCCAAAAAGGCCTCGACCTCGGCCCGGCTTGGGGCCCCGGCCGAGCCGCCGACCCGGCTGCATTTGATGCCGGCGACCGCGGCGGCAAAGCGCAGCGCCCCATGCTCCTTGCGGCCCTCCGCCAGGGCCAGCGCGAAGCCGCCATGCAGCGCATCGCCGGCGCCGAGCGTGTCGACCGCGTCGATCGCGAACACCGGCGATTGCCGCAGCATGCCGTCCTCGAGGAAGACGATGGCGCCGGGCCCGTTGCTGACCGCGAGGAACGCCGCGCTGTGGCGGCGGATGCGCTTGAGGCCTTCCGCCAAATCGGCGGTGCCGGCCGTCTCGCGCAAGCATTCGGACGAAAAGATGACGTGGGTGGCGATGCGGAACAGCGGATCGTCCTCGCGCGTCGGCCGGTCGCCATCGAGCACCACCGGAACGGCGCGCCGGCGTGCCGCCTCGCAGATCGGCCGCACGAAATCCGGATAGCGGTTGTCGGCCAGCACCGCGTCCGCGTTCGCGACGACTCGTTCCGGATCGGCCGGCACCGCGGTCGCGATCCGCTCATCGCGATAGGTCACGATAGTGCGGTCGCCGCGCGCGTTCATGACGATCGCCGACAGCGCGGTCGATAGCCCATCGACCCGCTGGCAGTGCGTGCAGTCGACCCGTTCGCGTGTCAGCGCCGCCAGCACCCGATCGCCGTTATCGTCGGCGCCGGCGGGCCCGCCCAATGGGCCGGCAAGCGCGGCGCGGCCGCCGAGGCGGGCGATCGCCACCGCGGCGTTTGCCGCACAACCGCCGTTGACGGCGAAAAATCCGGTCGCCTGCACCTTGCCGTCGGGTTTCGGAAATTCCTCGACCCGAAACACCTCGTCGAGCACGATGATGCCGGTGCAGAGGATGCGCGGCGCCGGCGCCCCAGGCGAGGACATGCTCAACCAAGAACCTGGCAGCCGTCCTCGACGAAGCTGCGAATGAGATGGTAGGCGATGGCCACCGGCGGCGGCGTGGTCAGGCCGTCGGGATGGCGGCGGCCCAGCATCAGCGCCAACTCGTCGCGATGAAACCAGCGCGCCTCCTCGATCTCGCTGCGATCGATCGCGATGGCGTCGGACAGCGCCTGGGCATGGCAGCCGATCATCAACGAGGACGGAAACGGCCACGGCTGCGACATGAAATATTTGACCTGGCCGCATTTGATGCCGGTCTCTTCCAAAACCTCGCGGCGCACCGCTTCTTCGATGGTCTCGCCCGGCTCGCCAAAGCCGGAAAGCGCCGACCACATGGTCGGCGCAAACCGCGGCGAGCGGCCGAGCACGCAGCGGTCGCCCGCGATCGCCAGCATGATCACCACCGGATCGGTGCGCGGAAAATGCTCGGTCTTGCAGGCCGGACAATCGCGCCGCCAGCCGCCCTGCATGACATTCGTCGGCATGCCGCAATTGGGGCAAAAGCGGTGGCGCGCGTGCCAGCCGACCAGCGCCGCCTTGGCTTCCGCGAGCAGCGGCAGATGCGTGGCGTCGACCAGGCCGTGCACGGCGATGCTGCGCAGATCGGTGATTTTCAGATCGTCGCGCGCTTTCAGCGGCTCGATCGACTTCGCATCGAGCCCGAAGCCGAAGCGCGGCGCCTCGTCCAACAAGCCGAGAAAGATCGTTTCCCGCACCGGGCCGAGCGCGTTCGCTTCCGCGGGCGAGAACAGCGGATCGGCGCTGTCGCGCCGCTGCTTCATCACCACCATCTCGCCGCCGACCACATAGCCGGCGGCGCGGTCGTGGCGCAGGAATTTTGCCAGCGCCGCGTCGTCGCTGCGGCGATCGGCGGCGCGGTCGATCGCGCTCGACGTATAGCCGAGCTGCGGCCGCGGTCCGAGGTCGGGGTGCTCAGTCATGATAGGCAAATGGCCGGGACAAAGCCGAAGCCATCATTCGGCGCCCTGGCGCAACGGCCGCGGCCGGATCGAAGCCGGCCGGCATGCGCCACGGCCCGGATAGATTTCCGGCAAGCAGGCAAAATCCGCGCCGCGTGGGCGGCGGGCTCGATCGCAGGCACGGCATCGGCGACATTTTGCTCGTCCGCGCCGGGACGGTGCGCAATCGGCTGCACGATGACGCTGCGAAAGCTCATGTTTCCCTCCTGCCGCCTGCGAGTTGCGCCGGATTGAAGCCGCGGCCTGCACGAAGGTCAAGTCGCGGCGCTCGACGCTCGCTGCCCTCTGTTCACCTTTTCCCGCAGGGGAGATTCCGGGCAGCGGCGCTTGACCCGTCCGCGGCTCTCGGATCAACGTCAATAGCAACCGGAGGGCTCCCGCAATGCCGCGTCAACCTCGCATCGCCATCGTCGGCGGCGGCATCGGCGGGCTTGCGGCGGCGCTGGCGCTGGAACGGCGCGGCGCCGAGACCGTGGTCTGCGAGCAGGCCGGCGCGCTCTCCGAAATCGGCGCCGGGCTCAATCTCACCCCCAACGCGGTGAAGGCGCTGCGCGCGCTCGGCCTGGAGAGCGCCGTCAACGGCATCGCGGCGGAGACCAACTTCCTCAATATCCGTAGCTGGAAAAGCGGCCGCTACATTTCGCGCACCAGGCGCGCCGATTTCCGCCAAAGATTCGGCGCACCGAATCTGTCCGTGCATCGCGCCGATCTGCTCGAGGTTGTGGCCGGCGCGCTGCAGGCGACGACGATCCGCTTCGGCGCCCGCTGCGTCGGCGTCGAAGGCGGCGCACGCGTCGCAAGCGCGCGCTTTGCCGACGGCTCGGCGATCGAAGCCGATATCGTGGTCGGCGCCGACGGCATTCATTCGGCGGTGCGCGAAAGCCTGTTCGGCGCCGACAAGCCGCGCTTCACCGGCTGCATCTGCTGGCGCGGCATGGCGCCGGCCGACGCGCTACCGGCCGACATCGATGCCGCCAACGGCCTGATGTGGATGGGACCGCACGGCCACGTCGTGCATTACCCGGTGCGCCGCGGCGAGCTGCTCAACATCGTCGCCCATGTCGACAGCGACGCCTGGACCGAAGAGTCGTGGACCCACGAATGCGACGTGTCCGAGGTGATGACGACCTACGCGGCGTGGAATCCGGCGCTGACAAAGCTCTATCGGTGCAGCGAGCGCTGGTACAAATGGGCGCTGTACGACCGCGATCCTCTGGAAAAATGGAGCGTCGGCCGGGCGACGCTGCTCGGCGACGCGGCGCACGCCATGCTGCCCTATCTCGGCACCGGCGCCGGCATGGCGATCGAGGATGCCTGCGTGCTCGCCGCCGCGATCGCCCGCGACGGCGACGATCTTGGCGCCGCGCTGGCGAACTACGAGCGCCTGCGCGTGCCGCGCACCAAGGCCGCCGTGCTCGGCGCCCGCGCCCGCGCCAAGGAGAACCACCTCGCCTCGCCGTGGGCGCGATTGAAGCGCGACATCAAGTTCGCGCTGCGCGAACGCTTCGGCGGCGAAGACACCACGGCGTTCCAGGTCGGCTGGCTGTACGATTACGACGTCGGGCGGGAGCTTTCGTAGGCGCCACGCACCAGATCGCGAACGATCGCCACGAACGCGTCGAGCACGGCCGGATCGTATGGGCGCCGCGGCGCCGCGCCCCACACCGGCTTCGGCCAGGCCGCATCGTCCTTGCGCCGTGCCACGATGTGGACGTGGAGCTGCGGCACCACGTTGCCTATTGCAGCGACGTTGAGCTTGTCGCAGCGAGTCTCGTCCTTGAGTGCACGCGACACCAGCGAGATTTCGTCCATCAGCAGCGCCTGCTCGGCGCCGAGATCGATCATCTCGCTCGCGCCGGCACGGCGCGGCACCAGGATCAGCCACGGGAAGTTAGCATCGTTCATCGCTAAGAGCCGCGACAGCGGAAGGTCGCACACCGGAACGGTGTCGGCGGCGAGTTGAGAATGCAAGGACCAGCCAGTTTCGTGCACGCCTTTAATCCCTCAAGCGTTCGCTCAGAGAAAGCCGTCGATCGCAACGGCGCGGTGCGACCACCCGGTTTCCGAATTTCACTACGCTTCGACGTATCCAGCGATGCTCGTCGGTGTCGGCACCATCGAGCCGTCGGCCTTGAGACCGTCTATGTGAAATCGAATAACCTCGCGGATTTCAGCCTTGACCTCGGCCACTGTTGCGCCCGTCGCGACACAACCAGGCCGGTCTGGCACGTAGGCCGAGCAATGACCCCCGGCTTTTTCGATGACAATCGCGTAGCGCATCACGCATCCAAAGATCAGGGCTTAGTTTCATTCAATCGCAGGGGCCGTTTGCGCACAAGCGCGCAATCCACGGCGCTTGCTTTCTCCCCATCGGCGGCCGATATAAAGGGCTGGGAGGTTGGCGGTGGACGAGCCACTCGCCAACCGGGTCAGATCCGGAAGGAAGCAGCCCTAACGAGCGCGGTTCGGGTCGCTCGTCAGCCTCCCACCCTCTCACACATCGCTCACATATTATTATATTGCGCTGGCATGAACGACGCGACGACATCGACGGGCTCCTACCGCGTGCTGGCGCGCCGCTATCGGCCTGCCACCTTCGACGACCTGATCGGCCAGGACGCCATGGTGCGCACGCTGTCGAACGGGTTCGAGACCGGCCGCATCCCGCAGGCCTGGATCCTCACCGGCGTGCGCGGCGTCGGCAAGACCACGACGGCGCGCATTCTGGCGCGCGCGCTCAATTACGAGCTGCCCGACGGCTCGATCACCGCCCCGACCGTCAAGATGCCGGTGCTCGGCGTGCACTGCCGGGCGATCATGGACTCGCGCCATCTCGACGTCATCGAGATGGATGCCGCCTCGCACAACAGCGTCGACGACGTGCGGGCGATCAACGACGCGGTGCGCTATGCGCCGGTCTCGGCGCGCTACAAGGTCTATACCCTCGACGAGGTGCACATGCTGTCCGGCGCCGCCTTCAATGCGCTGCTGAAGACGCTGGAAGAGCCGCCGGCCCACGCCAAGTTCATCTTCGCCACCACCGAGATCCGCAAAGTTCCGATCACGGTGCTGTCGCGCTGCCAGCGCTTCGATTTGCGCCGGGTCGACGCGGCGCTGTTGGTGCAGCACCTGCAGGCGATCGCGGACAAGGAAAGCATTGCCGCCGAGCCCGAGGCGCTGGCGCTGATCGCGCGCTCCGCCGAAGGCTCGGTGCGCGATTCGCTGTCGCTGCTCGACCAGGCGATCGCCCATGCCGCGGGCCCGGTGCGCACCGAAGACGTGCGGCAGATGCTCGGCGTCGCCGATCGCACGCGCGTGATCGATCTGTTTGAAGCGCTGATGCGCGCTGACATTGCGCGGGCGCTGGCCGAGCTGCGCGATCAGTATAGTACCGGCGCCGATCCGGCCATGGTGCTCGGCGATCTCGCCGAATTCACCCATTTCGTCACCCGGGTGAAAGTCGTGCCGGCGGTGGCGGACGACGTGTCGCTCACGGAGGCGGAACGCACGCGCGGCCGCGCCTTTGCGGCGAAGCTTTCGATGCGCGTGCTGGCGCGCACCTGGCAGATGTTGCTCAAGGGCATCGCCGAGGTCGAGGCCGCCGGCCGGCCGATCGCCGCCGCCGAGATGGTTTTGGTGCGCATCGCCTATGCGGCCGACTTGCCGACGCCCGACGAGGTGATCCGCTCGATCGGCGATTCCTCGCGCGGCGGCAACGGCGCCGGCGTGGCCCAAGCGGCGCCGCCGTCGCGCGCCGAGATGCCGGCACGCTCGGAGATGGCGTCGCGCGGCGGCGGGCGCGG
>JASHQO010000505.1 GCA_030039105.1 Xanthobacteraceae bacterium | reverse complement strand
ACGGGGCCCGCGGTACAAGAACGGAAACAACGGCCATGGCAGCCGACCGCGCGCAAAACTTACAAGACACCTTCCTCAATCACGTCCGCAAAGCCAAAATTCCGCTCACCATTTTTCTGGTGAACGGCGTGAAGCTGCAGGGCGTGGTGACGTGGTTCGATAATTTCTGCGTCCTGCTGCGTCGCGATGGGCATTCGCAGCTCGTCTACAAGCACGCCATCTCGACCATCATGCCGGGGCATCCGGTGCAGCTCTTCGAAGGCGCCGAGGAGCCGCCAGCCGGGGACAAGACCTGATTTGGAGCCGCGCCGTCGCGACACGCGCTTCCCCCGCCCTAACCCTCCGCCGCGTGCGGGGGAGGGAAGGGACGGGGCCGCTCTGGCCACTGGGCGCGCGCTCGTCATCGAGCCGGTGCTGCGGCGCGCGGGCGCCGCGGCGTCGGATCATCGCACTCCCGAAGCCAAACTCGATGAAGCGGTCGGGCTGGCCCGCGCCATCGATCTCGAGGTCGAGCAGGCCAGTGTCGTGGCGCTGAGCGCGCTGCGTCCCGCCACCTATCTCGGCAAAGGCAAGGTTGAGGAAATCGCCGGCGTCGTCAAAACGCTGGACGCCGGCATCGTGGTGATGGATTGCGCGCTCACGCCGGTGCAGCAGCGCAATCTCGAGCAAGCCTGGACCGCCAAGGTCGTCGATCGCACCGGTCTCATTCTGGAGATTTTCGGCCGGCGCGCCCGCACTCGCGAAGGCGCGCTGCAGGTCGAGCACGCGCATCTGACCTATCAGCGGAGCCGGCTGGTGCGCTCCTGGACCCATCTCGAGCGGCAGCGCGGCGGCTTCGGCTTTTTGGGCGGCCCCGGCGAAACACAGCTCGAAGCGGACCGCCGCATGATCGAGGAGCGGCTCGCCAAGATCGAGACCGAGCTCGCCAAGGTCAAACGCACCCGCGAACTGCATCGCGAAAGCCGCCGCCGCGTGCCGTATCCGATCGTGGCGCTGGTCGGCTACACCAATGCCGGCAAGTCGACGCTGTTCAACCGCATGACGGCGGCCAAGGTGCTCTCCGCCGACATGTTGTTCGCGACGCTCGATCCGACGCTGCGCGCCGTCGCTCTGCCGCACGGCGCCCGCGTCATCCTGTCCGATACGGTCGGGTTCATCTCCGACCTGCCGACCATGCTGATCGCGGCGTTCCGCGCCACGCTCGAGGAGGTGATCGAAGCCGACGTTATTTTGCATGTACGCGACGTCGCCCACGGCGACGCCGAGGCGCAATTGCACGACGTCGAGAAGGTTTTGCGCCAGCTCGGCATCGATCCGCAGAACGACAAGACCGACAAGCGGGCGCTGATCGAAGTGTGGAACAAGATCGATCGACTTGGCGCCGCCGAGCGCGCGCGGCTGCAAAACATCGCCGAGCGCCGGCCGGCGGAGCAGCGGCCGGTGCTGCTGTCGGCGATCACGGGCGAGGGGATCGACGCGCTCGATGCCGCGATCGAAGCGCGCCTGTCCGCAAGCCGCGTCCTGATCGAGCTCGAGCTCGACCCGGCCGATGGCGCCGGGATCTCCTGGCTGCATCGCCATACCGAAGTGATCCGCAAGGCGATGGACGAACAAAGCGGCCGCCTCGCCATGACGGTGCGCGCCGCCCCCGACAAGGCCAACGCGGTGCGGGCCAAATTCGCCCGGCCGGGATCGACCTGAAAGGTCTGGCCGCTCCTCCTCCCGCACCGCGGGGAGAAGGCCGGGTAAGCTTCATTCCTGCGCCTTGGCCGCGTCCCACAGCGCATCCATCTCGGCGAGGGTGGCGTCTTGCGGCTTCTTTCCGCGTCCGGCCAGCGCCTGCTCGATGGCGGCGAAGCGGCGTTCGAATTTCTGGTTGGTCTGCCGCAACACCGCTTCCGGATCGGCGCGCAGATGGCGGGCGAGGTTGACCGCGGCGAACAACAAATCGCCCACTTCGGCCGCGGCATCCGTCCCATCGCCGTCAAGCGCGGCCTCGATCTCGTCGGTCTCCTCGCGGATCTTGCGCAGCACGGCGCGCGGATCGTTCCAGTCGAAGCCGACCTTGCCGGCCTTGGCCTGCAGTTTCAAAGCGCGGGTCAGGGCAGGGAGCGCGACCGGCACGCCGGCCAACGCGCCCTGCTGCGGCTCGCCGCGCGCCGCTTTTTCCTCGGCCTTGATGCGCTCCCAAAGGCCCTCGACCGCTTGCGGGGTCTGCGAGCCGGCAGTGCCGAAAACATGCGGATGCCGCCGGATGAGCTTTGCCGCGATCGCCTCGACCACGTCGCCGAAGTCGAACGCGCCTCGCTCCTGCGCCATGCGGGCGTGGAAAACGACCTGCAGAAGGAGGTCGCCGAGTTCGTCCTTGAGGTCGGCAAGATCGTTGCGCGCGATCGCGTCGGCGACCTCGTAGGCTTCTTCAAGCGTATAGGGCGCGATGGTCGCGAAATTCTGCTCCAGATCCCACGGACAGCCGGTGCCGGGCGTGCGCAACGCCGCCATGATGGCGAGCAGGCGGTCGATATCGCGGGACGGAGTGGGAGATTTTACATCGGTCATGAGGCAGGGTTCCGCAGCAAAGCGCGGACCCTACCAGATCGCCGTCGTTGCGAGGAGCGAAGCGACGGGGGATCAATCCCCGGACTTCTGCGCCATGCGGCTCGCCTCGAACAGGAACCAGGTGCGCCGCTCGGTGCCGTCGATGAAATTCTCCAACAGCCCGGCGGTCGCGGCGTCCTCGTGCTTCTCGGCGAGCTCGTGGCACTCGCGCATCGACGCGGCGATGTGCTTGTTGTCGTTCATCAATTCGCGCAGCATCTCGTGGGCCGGCACGAAGACCTCGTCATTGTCCTCGATGGTCTGCAGCTTCGATATCTGGCCGATCGAGCGCAGCGTGGTGCCGCCGATCTTGCGCACCCGCTCGGCGATCTCGTCGGTGGTTGCGAAAATCTGCTCGCCCTGCTCGTCGAGCAGGAGGTGATAGTCGCGAAAATGCGGACCGCTGACGTGCCAATGGAAATTCTTGGTCTTCAGGTACAGCGCGAATGCATCGGCGAGGATGACGGTGAGCTTCTGCGATAGCTCGCGCACCGCCTCGTCGGATAGATCGGTCGGCGTGTCGAGCGCAGCATTGGTCTTGCGGCGCGTTTCGAGGGCTCGGATTTTGTTCATGGCATGACCTTGCAGCTATGACGGAAAAGGGCCACCGCCCGCGCAAGCCGGACGGCGAGGCGGTCTTGCCACCCAACGTTGCCGCAACAATTTTGGTTCCAATTTCGGCTTCTTGGCCGGTTTTTGGCTCCGCGTCCGGGAGTTGGACATGCGGCGGTTGGGCATACATCCAGAGTCCCGTTCTCTTCGCGATCCTCAAGCCGTGCTGCCGGGCTACGGCGAACTACGCCAGCCGGGTCCGCTGGCGCGTGCTGCCGGGCGGTTGGTGAGATTTTGGGTAGGAATTTGCCCGGAGCGCCAAATCCGGTCTTTTAAAACCGCGATTCGCATAAGACATATTATGGAATATCAGCCATCGCGGCCCGATATGCCGGCATTTCTCAGGGCGGCTCGACGGCAGCGGTCGCCGTGTCGTGCGGTTTGCAAGCTTCACGCGCTATGATGCCGCCCTGGACAACGCCTGGACTTCGACAAGAATGAAAGTCCGGCAATTCGGGGCTTTGGGGGCAAGGCTTGGGGGCAACATGGTTCGAACACATACGATCTCGTGGCGACACTGCGCAGCGATGGGGCTCGTCACCGTCGCGGCAGTCTTGGGGTCTCGGCCCGGCATCGCCGACGGCGCGCTGGCGATCGGCATTCCGCCGGGCGGCATCGTCAAGGGCTTTGCCGGCGGTCACTCGCTCAACGCCAAGGACATGCCGAGCGCCCGCGATGGCGCCGTCAACGGCTGTCACAAGTCCACCGGCGCGTCGGCCGCCGCCCAGAACGCGTGCGCCGTCGTCGCCTCGTTCAAGGATGAGTGCTACGCCATCGCGCTCGATCCCAAAGACGGCACGCCGGGCGCCGGCTGGGCGATTGCGGAAACGCAGACGCTGGCCGACGAAGAGGCCTTACAGCAGTGCCGCAATACGGCCGGCGACCGGGCCAAGTTTTGCGAGGTGCCATCCACCAATCACGGCTGCGACGGCACCGCGAAATAGCGCCATGCGGTTGGCTAAAATTTGAAGCAATTCTGTTTTATGCGCCGTCGGCGAGCGTGACGCTCAGCATGTCGAACGCCGGCTCGATGTGGGCCGGCAGTTTTGCGCGCAGCTCCTCGAAGTCGAGATCGGCGTGCAGGTTGGTCAGGATGGCGCGGCGCGGCTTGAGCCGGCCGATCCATTCCAGCGCGTCGTCGAGCGAGAAATGGCTCGGATGCGGCCGGTAGCGCAGCGCGTCGACGATCCAGATATCGAGCTCGCCGAGCGCCGCGGCGCTTTCCGGCGGCATGCCGGAAAGATCGCACGAATAGGCGAAATTGCCGAAACGGAAGCCATAGGAGGCGATGTCGCCATGCTGCTGCAGGATCGGCAGCGCGGTGAGGGCGCCGCCCTGCCCCGTGATCGTCACCGCTTCGCCGGCGTTGAGCCGATGCTCCTTGGCAATCGCTGGATATTCGCTGCCCGGCGGCGCGGCAAAGCAGTAGCCGAAGCGGGTGTGCATCGACTGCGACGTATAGGCGTCGAGCCAGACGTCGATCGGCCGGCGCTGCTTGATGAACAACGCGCGCAGATCGTCGACGCCGTGGGTATGGTCGGCGTGCTCATGGGTGTAGAGCACGCCATCGAGGGCATCGACCTCGGCGTCGAGGAGCTGCTCGCGCAGATCGGGCGCGGTGTCGACCAGGATGCGGGTGACGCCGGCGCCGGCAAGCTTCTCGACCAGGAGCGACGTGCGCCGGCGCCGGTTCTTCGGATTCTTCGGATCGCAGGCGCCCCAGCCCAACGCCGGCCGGGGCACGCCGCCCGATGAGCCGCAGCCCAAAATGGTGAATTTCAACGTCATGCAGCGGCGGCTGCCGGGCGCGGCACTTTGTTGAACAGGCGGAAAAAGTTCTCGGTGGTCTGTCGCGCGATGGCGTCGAACGGCACGCCACGAGTGTCCGCCAGCACCTTGGCGGTCTCGACCACGTAGGCCGGCTCGTTACGCTTGCCGCGATATTTGCCGGGCGCCAGATACGGCGCATCGGTCTCGACCAGGATGCGGTCGGCCGGCAGCGCAGCCGCGACGTCGCGCAGCGCCGTGGAATTTTTGAAAGTCAAAATTCCGGTGAACGACACGAAATGGCCGAGCGCCACGGCGCGGCGGGCAAGCTCGGGGCCGCCGGTGAAGCAATGCAGCACCGCGGGGAAGGCGCCCTTCCCTGTTTCCTCCTCGAGGATGCGCGCGGTGTCGTCGTCGGCCTGGCGCGAATGAATGACCAGCGGCAACCCGGTTTCGCGCGCCGCCGCGATGTGGCTGCGGAAACCACGCTGCTGCGCCTCGCGCGGCGAGTTGTCGTAGTGATAGTCGAGGCCGGCCTCGCCGATGGCGACGATTTTCGGATTCTTGCTTGCCCGCGCCACGAGATCGCCGGTGCTCACGTCCAATTCCTCGTGGGCGTAATGCGGGTGCGTGCCGATCGAGCAGAACACGTCGGGAAACCGCTCCGCGATCGCCAGCACTTCGTCATGACGTTTCACACGGGTCGAAATCGTGACCATGCGCGCAAGGCCGGCCGCCCGCCCGCGCGCGATCACCGCGTCGAGCTCGGTGGCAAAATCGGGAAAATCGAGATGGCAGTGGCTGTCGATCAGCATTTTACTCGGCCGCTTTGTCGGGAGGCTCGACATAACGCGGAAACACCGGCGCCGGGGCCGGCAGCTTGGCGCCCGCGGCGATGCGATGCTTGCCGTCGAGGAAGGCGAACGTGCGCTCGGCCGCCGGGATCGCGAGCAGATCGAGCATCTTGCCCGCCGACGCCGGCATGAATGGCTGCGCCAGGATCGCGACCTGGCGCAAGACCTCGGCGGTGACGTAGAGCACGGTGCCCTGCCGCGCCGGATCGGTCTTGGCCAGCGCCCACGGCGCTTCGCCGGCAAAATAGCGGTTGGCGTCGGCCACCACCGCCCACACCGCGTTGAGCACCTGATGGAGCTGCTGCGTCGCCATGGCGTTGCGCGCCTTGTCGATCATGGCGTCGGCGGCGGCGAGCACCGCCTTGTCGTTGGCGGACCACGCGCCCGGCTGTGCCAGCATGCCACCGAACGCGCGGCCGACCATCGTCAGCGAGCGCTGCGCCAGGTTGCCGAGATCGTTGGCGAGATCGGCATT
>JASHQO010000504.1 GCA_030039105.1 Xanthobacteraceae bacterium | reverse complement strand
CGAACCAGACGCAAATCTTCGAGGCGTTCGATCGGCTGGCCGACGAACGAATTGACCGTCCTCATGCATCCTTCCCGCCGCCGGCGCGCTGATAGGCGGTGCGCGCATCGAGCACCGCTTCGACGATCGAAATATAGCCGGTGCAGCGGCACAGATTGCCGGACAGCACTTCGCGCACCCGATCGGCATCGCAGTCGGGCTCCTCGCTGAGCAGCGCGTGGGCGGTGGTGATCATGCCGGGTGTACAGAAGCCGCATTGCAGGGCGTGATGCTTGCGGAACGAAGCCTGCAGCGGCGTCAGGCCCTCTTCGAGCGACAAGCCCTCGACCGTCGTCACCTTGGTGCCTTCGGCCTGCACGGCGAGAAGGAGGCACGAGCGTACGGCGGCGCCGTCGACCAGCACGGTGCAGGAGCCGCACACGCCGTGCTCGCAGCCGACATGGGTGCCGGTGAGCCGCAAATGATGCCGCAGGCAATCGGCCAGCGTCAGCCGCGGCTCGACCTCGACGCTAACCGGCTTGCCATTGACCTCGAATTTCACCGCCATGGGGAGTTTCCGCCCGTTCCCGCGCCAGCGGGACTCCAGTTGCGAAGTTGAGCGCTGGGTCGCCGCTTTCGCAGGGATGCGCGGTCGTTGGCGATTCGAATCATTTCAAGACTCTCGGCTACGCTGCCGCATTGTGCAGCGCGCGCTCGACCATGACGCCGATGAGCGCCTTGCGATAGGCGCCGCTGGCGTGAATGTCGTCGTCGGGATCGACCGATGCCGATGCGGCGGCTTCCGCCTTCTCGATCACCGCCTCGTCGATCGCGTTACCGTTGAGCACCTGCTCCACGGCGGTCAGCCGCAGCGGCCGGTCGGCAACGCCGATGGCGCCGACACGAGCGTTCGTCGCCTTGCCGCCGCCCTGGTCGTAGAACAGCATCGCCGCCGCCAGCGCGAAATCGCCGCGGCGGCGGGCGAATTCCTGAAAGCCGAAGCGCCGCCCAGCCGGCCAGGCCGGAAAGCGGATTTCGGTGATGATCTCGTCGGGCTCGAGTGCAGTCATCAGCGGGCCGCGGAAAAAATCCGCCGCGGCAATGACGCGCTCGCCGGATTTGCCGACCACGGCGATCTTTGCCTCGCAGGTCACGACAATGCCGGGCAGCTCCGCGGCGGGATCGGCATGGGCCAGGCTGCCGCCGACGGTGCCGCGGTTGCGGATCTGATAGTGCGCGACATGCTCGACCGCAGCCACTATGAGCGGATGCGCCTTCTGGAGCCGTGCGTCATCGAGGATTTCGCGCCAGCGCACCATGGCGCCGAGCGTGACGCCGCCGTCCGAAATCTCGATCTGCCGCAGATCGGCAAGCTTGCGCAGGTCGACCAGCAGCGACGGCGAAGCGACGCGGAAGGCCAGCATCGGCACCAGGCTTTGGCCGCCAGCCAGCGGCTTGGCTTCGCCGTCGTGCGCGGCGAGCAGCGCAACGGCTTCGGCAATCGTCGTCGGGCAGGCGTATTCGAACGGCGGCAGTTTCATGCTGGCACGTTAACGCGACGATGCGTCCTGTATCAACTGCCACACTCGCGGCGGCGTCAGCGGCAACTCGTGCGGCTGCACGCCAAACGAGCTGAGCGCCGCGGCGACGGCGTTGGCGACAACGCCGCCGACCGGAATGATGCCGCCCTCGCCGGCGCCCTTGGTGCCCATCGGGTTGAGCGGCGACGGCTTCTGCTCGAGCGCCACGGCGCGGATGCTGGGAAAATCGCTCGCCGTCGGCATCAGATAATCGGCGAACGAGCCGGTAAGAAACTGGCCGTTGTCGTCGTAGATGAAATGCTCGAGCAAGGCGCCGCCGAGCCCCTGCACCACGGCGCCGACGCACTGGCCGTGCAGGGTCAGCGGATTGACGATGCGGCCGACGTCTTCGATGGCGACATAGTCGATCAACTCGACTTGGCCGGTTTTCGCATCGACCGCCACATAGGCTGCGTGCGAGCCGTAGGAATAAGTGCGCTTGTTGCTCGCATGGCTGCCATCCGCGGCGAGGCCGGCGAATTCTTTCAAATCGAGCGCGGTGCGGTTCGGCCCGACAACCATGCCGTTATCGATGGCGACGTCGCTCGCCGCGCAATGCAGCCGCTGCGCCGCCGTCTCGCGGATGAGGGCGCGCAGCTTGTTGGCGGCATCGACGATGGCGTTGCCGCCCATGACGATGGAGCGCGACGAGAACGAGCCGAAACCCTCGCTGACATAATCGGTCGAGCCGTGAAACACATTGTTGATGCGCGTCATCGGCAGCTCCAGCGCGTCGGCGGCGATCTGCGAGAACACCGTCTCGACGCCCTGGCCGACCGACGACGAGCCGACGAACACCGAGATCTTGCCGTCGGCCTCGACCACGAGCCGCGCATTCTCCCGCGGCCCGGTGCCGCCGCCTTCGAGGTAGCAGCCGACGGCGACGCCGTGATAGCGGCCGTCGATCGACTTGCCCTGCAGCTTCGCGCGCTCCGCCCAGTCGAACTCGGCGAGGCAGCGGTCGAGCGTCATTTGATAATCGCCGCTGTCGCATTCGCTGACGATGTCGAGCACCTGCACCTTGGCAAGCGGATAAGGCATCTCGCTTTCGGCGATCAGGTTGCGGCGGCGGAATTCGACCCGGTCGAGGCCGAGGTCGGCCGCCACCATGTCGAGCAGCCGCTCGCGGCAGAAATCCGACTCGAAGCGTCCGGGGCCGCGATAGGTGCCGGCCGGCGTCTTGTTGGTAACCACCATGGTCACGTCCATGCGCACGTGGGGAATGCGGTACGGCCCGGACATGATCTGGGAAATGTTGCGCGACTGGGTGGCGCCGTTGGTGCGCACATAGGCGCCGAGATCGGTATGGGCGTGGCCGCGCAATGCCAGAATCGTGCCGTCGCGCGTACAGGCGATTTCGAGATCGCAAGCCGCATCGCGGGCGTGGCTGAGCGACATCAGGTTTTCGCGGCGATCCTCAGTCCATTTCACCGGACGGCCGACGACCTTGGCGGCGAACGGGATGAGAAAATCCTCCGGATAGAACTCGCCGCGGGCGCC
>JASHQO010000044.1 GCA_030039105.1 Xanthobacteraceae bacterium | reverse complement strand
CCGCGCGACCGCCTGCAGGGGCTGGATGCCGGCGCCGACGACTTCCTGACCAAGCCGCTCGACGATACCGCGCTCTTCGCCCGCGTGCGCAGCCTCGCCCGGCTGAAGGCGATGACCGACGAGTTGCGCAGCCGTGCCGTCGCCTCCGTCCGTCTGGGAATCGCCGACCCGCTCGCGTCGGCAGCGGCCGAGACGGGCCTGAATGGCCGCATCCTTGTGATCGAGGATCGCCCGAGCGCGGCCGAGCGGTTGCAGAACACGCTTTCGGCCTTCCATGCCGTGGAGATCGAGACTGAGGCCCCGCAGGCCGCGATGCGCGCGGCCGAGGGCGATTTCGACGCCGTCGTCATCAGCCTCGGTCTGCAGGGGCAGGACGGCCTGCGCCTGTGCAGCCAGTTGCGCTCGCTGGAGCGGACGCGGAACATTCCGATCCTGGTGGTCACCGAGCCCGACAATAATGCACGCATGGTGCGCGGGTTGGAGATCGGCGTGAACGACTTTCTGATGCGCCCGGTCGACAAGAATGAGCTATTGGCGCGGGTGCGCAGCCAGGTGCGCAAACGCCGCTACACGGAGCGGCTGCGCGATAACGTGGCGATGTCGATCGAGATGGCGATCACCGACGCGCTGACCGGCCTGTTCAACCGCCGCTACATGGAAAGTCACTTGGCGACGCTCGTCGAACAGGCGGCTGCGCGCGGAAAACCGTTGACCGTGATGGTAATCGACATCGACTATTTCAAATCGATCAACGACACCCACGGCCACGACGCCGGCGACGACGTGCTGCGCGACTTCGCGCTGCGCATCAAGCGTTCGATCCGCGGCATTGATCTCGCCTGCCGCTACGGTGGCGAGGAGTTCGTGCTGGTGATGCCTGAAACCGACATGGCGGTCGCCGCCATGGTGGCCGAGCGATTGCGTCGGCGCATCGCCGCCGAAGCGTTCGCGATCCAGCAGGGTTCCAAAACCGTGCCGGTGACGATCTCGATCGGCATCGCTGCTTTGCGCGACAAGGATGATACCGCGGCGGCGGTGCTCAAGCGCGCCGATCAGGCGCTCTATCGCGCCAAGCGCGACGGCCGTAACCGCGTGGTGCCCGACGCCGCCTGACGGCGGGATGCGGCGCGCAATTCACTGCAGCGAACCGTTGAAAGCTTAACCGGTAACTACAATTTTTGTGGTTGATGGCGGCTTTTTGATTTCGGACGAAACTTTGGCCGTTACTTTCGCCATGCGTTGCGGTAGCCTTCAACCACGGCAACATTTGCGGAATAACGAAACGATGTCGAGAGCGCTCGGCGGCGGCCGGGCAACGTCGATCTTCTTGATAACCCTACGGCATGCTCAGGTCCGCCGCATCTCCTGGGTCCGTGGGGTTCGGCCGGCTCGGGAGCGGTGCGAGTGGCCTCCTCATGACACCGTTCTCGGCCGGCCACCTTGCGGTCCGCCGCGATCGTCCTGATCTTCACGCAAGCAAAAGGGCGCCAAACGGCGCCCGTTTTCATCGAAAGCGCAGCCGATTACTTGATCTTGGCTTCGCGGAACTCGACGTGCTTTTTCGCCACCGGGTCGTATTTCTTCTTGGTGAGCTTGTCGGTCATGGTGCGCGAATTCTTGCGCGTCACATAATAGAAGCCGGTATCGGCGCTGGAAACCAGCTTGACCTTGATCGTCGCGGCCTTGGCCATGGTGCTTAACCCCGTCGTCCTGTGTTGGCCGTCAACCTAGTCGCCGGCCGTGGAATGTCAAGAAAGCCCGCTCAGAGGACCTCGCGGACAAAGCGCTTGTGGAGCATGCGGTAGAGCGGCGCCGGATGGTCGTAGCTCATTCCCGACGCCATGCGGTCCTGCAGTTCCTCGAGCGCAATCGCGGTGATGCCCGGCATGTCGAGGCGGCGCGCTTCGGTGATCGGCAGCCAGACGAGCTCGACCAGCTCCTTGTCGGGGCCGACAAAGCCTTCCGCGCGGCAGGCGATGCTCGTCACGTCGGCGGCAAAAAAGCGGCTGTCGAAGCGCCGCGGCCGCTTCGGTGGCGTGATGGCGCGGGCGATGAAATGGATTTTGCTGAGGTCCGGCACAATGGCGGCTTTGGCGAAGGCTTCCCAGGGTCCGGGCGGCGTGACGATGGGTCTTGCGCTCGGCGCACCTAGCATCAGGCCGGTCTCTTCATAGGTCTCGCGGATGGCGGCGAGCGCGAAGCCTGCCGCTTTCGCCGCGCTGGCGTGCCTGACCTTTGTCATCAGGCGGCCGACGTGGCGCTCGTGCAAAGGCGCAAGCGTCGCCATGTCTCGATCGGTCGGCTCGATGCTGCCGCCGGGGAAGACGAACTTGCCCGGCATGAAATGGTGGCGCTCATGGCGGCGACCGAGCAGAACTTTTGGCATGCTCTCGGTGCGATCGATGAGGATCAGCGTCGCCGAATCCCGCGGCTTCAAATTGGGAAAGGTTTGGTCGCGGATCGTCTTTGTCAGCCGATCGGTGCGGTCCGCTGCAATGCCGCTCGCGATGGGCGAATCTCCATGTGTGTCGCTCATTTCGACGATATTCCTTAGCGCCGGCGTCGATGCTTGTCGCGCTCGCGGACCTTCGGACGTTGCGGCGGCCGCTGTCCAGTCCTTTGCCGTGCCGCGCCGGCATGGCGCACAAGCTTGAAACGCAAGGCGCCGGCGACCGGCGCAGCCTCGACCAGTTCCACGGTAACCGGATCGCCGAGCCGATGGGTTTCCGTGTGGCCGATGAAAGCGCGGTGTTTTTCGTCGAAGCGAAAGTATTCGTCGCCGATGAACCGCGCCGGAATGAAGCCATCGGCGCCGGTGTCGTCGAGTTCGACGAACAGGCCGGCGCGGGTGACGCCGGCTATATGGCCGTCGAAGGTGGCGCCGACCCGGTCGGAAAGAAAGTGCGCGATCAGGCGGTCGGCGGTTTCGCGCTCGGCCTTCATGGCGCGGCGTTCGGTTGCGGAAATGTTGGCGGCGACCTCGGCCAGCGTGCGCGCATCGGTGTCCTCGGACAAGCCGTCGCCGCCGAGGTTGAGAGCGCGGATCAAGGCCCGGTGCACGACGAGGTCGGCGTAGCGCCGGATCGGTGACGTGAAGTGGGCGTAGCGGCGCAGGTTCAAGCCAAAATGGCCGAAATTGTCCGAGGAGTACTCCGCTTGCGCCTGGGTGCGCAGCACGACTTCGTTGACTAGGCGCGCGACGTCGCGGCCCTTCACCTGGGCAAGAATGCGATTGAAGCCATCTGGTTTCAGCGCGCCGCCTTTAGGTAGCGAAATGTCGATCGTCGCCAAGAAGTCGCGCAGCGCGGTGAGTTTTTCTTGCGATGGCTCGTCGTGCACGCGATAGACCAGCGGCACGCGCGCCCGCTCGCAGGTCTCGGCCGCAGCGACATTGGCCAGAATCATGAATTCTTCGATCAGCCGGTGCGCTTCAAGCCGCTGCGGCACGATCACGCGATCGATAGCGCCGTCGCCTTTGAGCAGGATTTTGCGCTCGGGGACATCGAGATCGAGCGGGCTGCGGGCGTCGCGGGCGCGGCGCACCGTCTCGTAGGCGGCGTAGAGCGGCGCCAGCACCGGCTGCGCAATCGGCTCGGTGATATCGTCGGTGCGGCCGGACACGGCAAATTGCGCCTGCTCGTAGGAGAGCTTTGCCGCCGAGTGGATCATCACGCGGTGAAACGTGTGTGAGCGCTTGCGGCCGTCGCTGCCGATCACCATGCGCACGGCGAGGGCGGGGCGGTCTTCGAGCGGCCGCAACGAGCACAGATCGTTGGAAATGCGCTCCGGCAGCATCGGCACGACGCGGTCAGGGAAATAGACGGAATTGCCGCGGCGCGCGGCTTCGCGATCGAGCGCCGAGTCCGGCCGCACGTAGTGCGCCACGTCGGCAATGGCGACGCTGACGATGTGGCCGCCGCGATTGCCCGGGTCGGGATCGGGCGCCGCGTGTACGGCGTCGTCGTGATCCTTGGCGTCTGGCGGATCGATAGTGACGAACGGCAGCCGCCGCCAGTCGTCGCGCCCGGCCATCGTCGCCGGTCCGGCGCGGTCGGCCTCGTCGAGCGCGGACCGAGGGAAAACATGGGGAATGTCGTGAGCGTGAATCGCGATCAGGCTGACCGCGCGCTCGCTCGTGATCGAGCCTAGTCGTTCAACAACCGAGCCCATGGGCAGGCCCGGTCGGCCGCTGCGCGATATCTCGACGGCAACAAGATCGCCGTCCGCTACCCCCGATGTGCCATCAGGCGGGATAGCCAATTCGCGGCCGAGCTGCTTCTTGTCGATCGGCACCAATCGTCCGCCGCCACCGGGCACGCTGCGAAAGATGCCAAGCACGCGAGACTTGGCGCGGTCCAAGAGCTTGATGACGCGGGCGCTGACGTCGTCCTCGCCGCTCTTCTCGATGCGAAGCAGCGCGCGGTCGCCGACGCCGGGGACTTCGCCCGGCCGTGCGCGGTGCGGCGTGGCGATGTGGATCACCGGCGGCGTGCCGTGGGCGTCTTCGTCCCACTCCGTCGGCCGTGCCAACAGCTCGCCGTCGCCGTCGCGGCCGGTGATGTCGGCGAGCACCACGGGCGGCAAGGTGCCGGCGTGATGCAGGCGCTTGCGCCGGCGGTCGATGGCGCCGTGGTCGGCAAGTTCGCGCAGCATGCGGTTAAGGGCGGCACGGTCGGCGTTCTTGGCACCGAAAGCGCGCGCAATCTCGCGCGTGCCGACCTTGCCGCTACGCTCACGGATGAAAGCAACCAACTCCTCGCGCGAAGGCAGCCGGGAGCGTTTCGTCTGTTGACCGCTCATGGGCCCAAATTCCTTGGCCGGCGGCCGATATGACAAGACAACACTATTCGGCGGCTTCCGTCGGCGGCTTGCGCGAGCCTTTTTGTGCGGCGCGCGGTTTCGCGGTGGGCCGCTTGCTGGACGCTTTGACGTGATGGGTCGTTCCGGGGGAGGGGCGTTTCGCCTTGCGCGGCCGGGCGTGCGGTGCCGGACCGTTGCGTTCGGCGCGCGCATCGATCAGGGCAACGGCCTCATCGAGCGTCACGGTCTCAGGGGCCTTGTCGGCCGGCAAGGTTGCGTTGACGCCATTGTGGCTCACGTAAGGCCCGTAACGGCCCTTCTTCGCCACGATCGGCCCGCCCTTGGCCGGATGGTCACCGACGGTGCGACCCGGGTCGGCGCCGAAGCGTCGGCGCGGCCCCTTGGCCTTCTTCTCCGCGATCAGCGTCACGGCGCGGTTGAGACCGACGGTGAAGACTTCCTCCGGTGAATCGAGATTGGCGTAGGTCT
>JASHQO010000503.1 GCA_030039105.1 Xanthobacteraceae bacterium | reverse complement strand
GGCAGAGCGAGCGCCGGCCGTCGGCGCCGACCGCGAGCCGCACCCGCGCTTCGCCGCCGGCGTGAGCGATGGTTACGCCGCGGTCATCGCTCGCCATCGCCAGCGCCGCGCCGGCGATGCGCGGTATCTGCAACGCCACGGCGCGGGCTTCGAGCGCGGCAATGAGATGGCGGTTCTCGATATTGTAGCCGAAGGCGTCGAGATCGATTTCCGCGGCGCTGAACAAAACTTCCGGCGCGCGGATGAGCCGTTCGGTGCCGTCGACGATGCGGATGTGTCGCAGCGGCGCCGCGTCGGCAACGCCGGCCGGCCACGCGCCCAGCGTTTCCAGCGCCGTCACCGAATTCGCCAGCAGCGCCGTGGTGCGATGGTCGGGCTTGGCCGGCGGCGCAATCAGCAACGTCTCGACGCCGGCCGTCGCCAACGCGATTGCGGCGACCAGGCCGGCCGGGCCGCCGCCGACGACCGCCACTTCGGCGATGAATGGATTGCTCGCGTTGTCCACGGCCTTCATCAACCTCGCCGTTTGCCTCGGCCGACCCGTGATTTATGCTCAAAAGTCCAGCAATGACAGAGAGAATGACCGAGAGATTGCGCACGCTCTTGGACGTGATGTGTAAGTTGAAGACATGAACCGCAAGTCGCTGCAAAAGGCCATCCCGCCGCGCTCGGCGGCCTACGCGGTCCACATTTTCACGGCCTGCGGCGCCGCTTGCGCGCTGCTCGCCCTGATCGCCGCCGTGCGCTCGGCGTGGCCGACGATGTTCGCCTGGCTCGGCATCGCGCTCGTCATCGACGGCATCGACGGCACCTTTGCGCGCAAGCTGCACACGGCGGAGCTGTTGCCGCGCTGGTCGGGCGACGTGCTCGATCTTGTGGTCGATATCCTTACCTATGTGTTCGTGCCGGCCTATGCGATCGCCATGAGCGGGCTGATGCCCGGCACGCTGGCGGTCCCGCTGGGCGTCGTCATCGTCGTCACCGGCTCGCTGTACTTCGCCGACCGGAACATGAAGACGTCGGATTATTATTTTCGCGGCTTTCCGGCGCTGTGGAACGTGGCGGCGTTCTATCTGTTCCTGCTCAAGCTGCCGCCGTGGCTCGGAGCGCTTGCGGTGGTCGCGCTCGCGGCGCTGACCTTCGTGCCGTTCCACGTCGTCCATCCGATCCGCATCCGTCAGCTTCGCGGCCTGACGGTCGCAGCCGTGGCGCTCGCCGCGCTGCTGGCAATCGTGGCGATAGCCGCTAATCTGGCGCCGGGTTTTTGGACCGTCACGCTATTGTGCGCGTTGGCGGTCTATTTTATTGGCATCGGTTTCTTGCGTCGTCATCATCCGTGACGACGCGGCGTTATCGGGAGTTTTGCAATGGCGCGATCAAAGATCCTTCTCGTCGCCGGCGGCAGCCGCGGCATCGGTGCGGCGACCGCGCGGTTTGCCGGCCAGCGCGGCTATGACGTCGCCATCAACTACGTCAAGCGCGCCGATGCCGCTGCAAGCGTCGCTGCGGACGTGAAAAAATCCGGCGGCCGGGCGATCGCGCTCCAAGGCGACATGACGCAGGAGGCGGACATTGTGCGGGTGTTCGACGAGGCCAGCCGCGCGCTCGGGCCGATCACCCACTTCGTGCACTCCTCTGGCATCGGCGGCAAGAATTCGCGGCTCGACGTGGCCAGCGCCGAAACCATCCGCGAGGTGATCGACGTGAACCTTTACGGCGCGCTGATCTGTGCCCGCGAGGCGGTGCGGCGCATGTCGACGGCGCACGGCGGCAACGGCGGCTCGATCGTGCTGCTGTCCTCGATCGCCGCGGTGACCGGCGGCGCCGGCGAATACGTGTTCTACGCCGCCGCCAAAGGCGGGGTCGACGCCCTGACCAACGGCTTGGCGCGCGAAGTGGCAACCGAAGGCGTCCGCGTCAATGCCATCCGCCCGGGGCCGACCGTGACCGAAATCCACGAGCCCGGCCGGCTCGAGCGCATCACGCCATTGCTGCCGATGAAGCGGCCGGGCCAGCCCGAGGAGATCGCCGAGGCAGTGCTGTTCCTGCTCTCGGATGCCGCGTCCTACATCTCCGGCGCCGTGCTCAACGTGTCGGGAGCGCGCTAGCGCGGGATGAGTTTTGGTCGAATCGTCATCCCGCTCCGGCCTTTTGCTTGCGCATGATGTTTTCCGAAAACCGGTTGCCACCCTCGGATCGAATCCGCGGGCCGGCTTTTTCGGGGATCATGCGTTAAACATGTCCCGCGCTGGGACATGTCCCATGAATTCGTATCGGCCGGTCTGTCGCTGGTTCCGGTCGCCTCGGAATCATCAAACGACGATCATAACGCCGCCCCATTCTCTATTGACGCTCAATTTAACCGCGTCGGAGCCGACACTCTTCCAAATCTCGAGCGCGGAAAAATAAGGGGTAGGCGTGTGACGTCGGACCAGCAGCGCAAAATGTGTGTGTGTTTGCGTAACGCGTAGGTCCCCGCGGCGGGGGGCATATGAAGTCAGGATTGGGGCTGCTGCGCAGGTCATTGGCGCCGTGTGCGGCATGTCCCGTTGCACGATCGATTTGCGTTCCATCCAATCGCATCGAGGGTCGCTGCGCCCGTTCGCCCGGCGCGCTACAACCGCTGCCTGACATCGCAGCCGGTGCCGTTGCGGCGGCCTGCGGGAGCGCGCCGACATGCCGCTGAGCACCGGCGCGCCAGCCAGTCACCCGCTTTCCATCGTCGAGCACATGGCGACCCGCAACGGCTGGGAATTCTCGCATGCGGTCGACGACGAGATAACGCTGGCGGTTACCGGCAAGCGCACCAACTACCTGGCCTCGTTCAGATGGATGGAGCATATCCGCGTTTTGCATTTCGCATGTGCCTTCGAGTTGAAAGTGCCCACGGTGCGCCTGACGGAGATGCAGCAACTCGTCGGCGCGATCAACGAACAGTTGTGGATCGGCCACTTTGACGTGTGGGATGAGAGCAGTCTCATCATGTTTCGCCACTCGCTGCTGTTGACCGGTGGCGTTTCCACGTCAGCGCAGCAATGCGAGGCCGTGCTCGGCGCGGCTCTGGAGTCCTGCGAGCGTTACTATCCGGCCCTGCAGTTCATGATTTGGGCCGGCAAATCTCCCCGCGAAGCGTTGGACGCGGCGCTGTTGGACGCTGCGGGCGAGGCGTGAGCGATGACGGACTGGATTGCCGGCGACAATCAATCCGCGGTGCTGCTCAACGTGGTCCTGCTGGCGCTGTGGGGCGTGCTGCCGATTTTGCTGCTGGTCTATTGCCGCCAAGCGCTGGTGTTGCGGCATTTTCGGCCGGAGTTTTCCCTGCGCAAGTCCGAGACCGCCGAACTGGATCGGGCGGCCGCTCTTTATCACGGCGTGCGCAGCCGGCTCGAGCAAATCGAGGCGCGAAGCCGGGCAGGCAAGGAGATTTGGAAGGTTGTCTTTGCGCAGCAGCCCGACGTCGATCGGCCCAATGAAGACGAACGCGAGGATCTCAAGGCGCACGCCCGACATCTGCGCGCCACCATCGGCAGGCTGCGCGACCTGCCGTTCAGGCGCTTGCGGAGATGGATACGCTCTTTGAGTCTTCATTACGCCCTCGGCGGGGCGCTTGTGCTTCACATCACATTATTTGCCGTTCTTCTTTTCATGTTTTACCTTCCAGGAGCGGATTCTGCAGCGCGCGAATTGACCGATCCGAACGGCAGCAAGCTGATCTGGTATCCGCTCGATGCGCGCTATTTCCTGGCCAACGGTATCGGCACAGGCTGCGCGGCGCTTTTTGCGCCGGCATTGTATTTGCTGCGCCGGGTGAGCCTTGCCCGCGAATACGCGCTCGAATTTACCGTGCTCAAGGAGCTGGTCGACCGGCCAACGGAGGAGAGCGGCGATCGCGGACCCGCCGATCGCATCGACGACGCGCCATATACCGCGCCCTTTGCGGCGGACACGGAAGTGCACTGCTTCACCGTTCTCGGGGTCGCGCAACCGGCGACAGTCGAGCAGGTGAAAGCCGCCTATAGGACGCGGATAATGCAGAGCCACCCCGATCGGTTGCAGGATATGTCGCCGGCGATCAGGAAATTTGCCGAGGACGAAACAAGGCGGCTCAATGCCGCCTATCAAGAGGCGCTCGAGCGCCTGGCCTGACTTTTGAACCGGCCCGCAAGGCGCGCCCCGCCTTGTGTTCGACGCTTGTGTCCGTATGATCCCGGCCGAGCTTTTCCCAGACGACAAATTTGCACCGAATCCCAAGGAGAGGACAATGGTTGCTGCAGTGCGCGTTCACAAATACGGCGGGCCCGAGGTTCTGACCTACGAAGACATCGAGATCGGCGCGCCGGGGCAGGGGCAGGTCAAGGTCAAGCAGCACGCCTGCGGCGTCAATTTCATCGACACCTATTTCCGCATGGGCATGTATCCGTCGCCGGTCGGCCTGCCGTTCGTCGCCGGCAACGAAGGCGCTGGCGAAGTGATCGCGGTCGGTCCGGGAGTCACCGATCTCAAGGTCGGCGACCGCGTCGGCTACGTCACCGGGCTCGGCTGCTACGCCCAGGAGCGCCTGGTGCCGGCGGACCGCGCCGTCAAGCTGCCGGCCAGCATCGGCTACGAGCAGGGCGCCGCCATGATGCTCAAGGGCATGACGGTGGAATATCTGGTGCGCCGCACCTTCAAGGTTCAGAAGGGGCAGAACGTCTTCGTCCATGCCGCCGCCGGCGGCGTCGGCCTCATCCTGTGCCAATGGGCCAACCATCTCGGCGCCAACGTGATCGGCACCGTCGGCTCGAAGGACAAGGCGGAGCTCGCCAAGGCCAACGGCTGCCACCACACCATCCTCTATCGCGACGAGGATTTCGTCGCCCGCACCAAGGAGATCACCAAAGGCGCGCTGTGCTCGGTGATCTATGACGGCATCGGCAAGACCACGTTCCCGGCCTCGCTCGATTGCCTCGCCCCGCTCGGCATGTTCGTCAGCTTCGGCAGCGCCTCCGGCCAGATCGATGCCTTCAACATCAACCTGCTGCAGGCCAAGGGCTCGCTGTTCGCGACACGGCCGACGCTCAACACCTACGCGGCCAAGCGCGCCGACCTGCTCGACATCGCCAACCATCTGTTCGAGGTGGTGCTGAGCGGCGCGGTGAAAATCCCGGTCAACCAGAAATACCCGCTGAAGGACGCCGCCAAAGCGCATCGCGACCTGGAAGGCCGCGGCACCACCGGCTCCTCGATCCTCATACCGTAGGGATCGCGGTCCACGTGAACGACGTCACCGCGGAGCCGAAACCTTGGAGCTACTGGGCGACGATTGCTTGGGCAATCGTCGCCTTTCTTATCGGCCAGTTTGCCGCGCTGGCCTTTGTCGTGCTCTGGCACTCGGGCCAATTCTACCAGGTCCTTAATACGTTCGACGGCATCCTGGTCACGCTCTTCATTCTGATCTCGAACCCGATCAGCATCGCCGTCATTTGGCTCGCGGTGCGGCTGGCGAAGGCCGATCCCGTCGACTACCTGGCGCTGCGCTGGACGGCGTCGCGCTACGTCGCGATCGGCCTGGTGTTGCTGGTCGGCCTGATCGCGGTGAGCGACGTGCTGCTGTATCTGAGCGGCCGCGATCTGGTGACGCCGTTCCAACTGCAATCCTATACCACGGCGCGGCAGGAGGGCTGGCTGCCGGCGATGCTGTTCGCCGCGATCGTGGTCGCGCCGGCCGGCGAGGAGGTTCTGTTTCGCGGCTTTCTGTTCAAAGGTTTCGTCCGCTCGGAACGCCTGGCCTGGCCGGCGATCGTCGTCATCTCGCTGTTATGGGCGGCGCTGCACATCCAGTACGACTGGGCCGGCATGGTGCAGATCTTCGTCATCGGCCTGTTTCTCGGCTGGGTGCGCTGGCGCTCGGGCTCGCTCTTGCTGACCTTCGTCCTGCATGCCCTGTTCAATCTCGAAGGCACGCTGGAAACCGTGCTGCAGGTGAAATTCTTCTCCTGACAAAGCTCAGCGGCCGGGGCGCGGTTGGCCGAACAGCCGGCCCAGGCCGGCATCGGCGCCGCCGCCTTGCGGCTGCGTCCGCGGCAGGCCGATCACCGGATCGGCGAAGCGCGACAGCGTCGCCACCACGTCGTCGAGCGGCACCGTGCTGCCGGCCGTCTCGCTGACGATGATCGCCAGCACGTCCATGTCGCGCCGGTACAGCGCATCGAGCGCCGTCAAGGTATGGCTGATGGTGCCGAGATAGCTGCCGGCGACCAGGATCAGCGGCAGCCGTAGCGCCATCATCACGTCGAGAACGGTGCGCTCGCCGTCGAGCGGCACCATGATGCCGCCGACGCCTTCG
>JASHQO010000502.1 GCA_030039105.1 Xanthobacteraceae bacterium | reverse complement strand
GGCGGCGAGATCGACTTCCGGCTCGCTCATGCGCTGGCCGATCCATTTGTTCTCGACCGGCCGGTTGCGCATGCGCGCCATCCGCTCCTGGTGCAGCTCGTCGTTATAGAACGAGCGATTGTTGGCGAGCACGAAGAGCAGCGGGATCTTGTAGTGCACGGCGGTCCACAGCGCGGTGACGCCCATCAAAAAGTCGCCGTCGCCGCAGATCGCGATCGGCAGGCGGCCGGAGCCTTTCAGCGCCAGCGCCGCGCCTACGGAAATTCCAGGACCGCCGCCGACGCCGCCGCCGCCGTCGGAGCCGACGTAATCGAGCGGATGCTTGAACGTCGCCCAGGTGTCGTCCCACGACAGCGGCAGGTGGGTGTAGGTCACCGGCCGGCCCTTGAGCGCTTTGCGCAAGGCGCGCGCGATGTGCTCGTTGGTGAAGCCCGCGGGCTCCTTGTCCGAGACGGTGCGGGCGCTGGGCAGCGCGTGCGGCTTTGTGCTCTTGCCGATCTCCTTGACCAGCTCCGGCACCACGAGGTCGGGATCGGCGGAGAGCAGGAGATCGACCGGCGGCAGCGCCTGGTGGTCCATGCTCCAGCCGTTGTGGATGCGGTGGTCGAGGGAGATTTGGATCACCTTGGCGGATGGGTTGGGCCCGGCGTAGCGCATGGCGCCGCCGAGATCGACCCAATCGAGGCTCAGGATCACGTCGACGTTTTTGAGGCCCTCGACGCTCTCCGGCGACAGCGCGCGCGGCGCGCCGACATAGAGCGGATGGTCGGTCGGGAAGCTGGCGCCGATCTTGAGATCGCTGACGACGCGGGCATTGAGCGCTTCGGCGAGCGCGACGCGGGCGTGCCACGCCGCTTCACTGCGCGAAGCGCGCCCGGCGAGGATCAGCACCTGCTTGGCGTCCTTGAGCATGGCCGCAGCCTGCTTTACCAGGTCGGCGGGCGCTGCGGTGGAGACCGCCGGCATGAAGCGGCCGACGTCGATCGCCGGCAGCGGCTCGGAAACTTTCATCTCCTGCAGCTCGGCGTCGAAGTTGATGTAGACCGGACCTTGCGGCGCGGTATTGGCGATCCAGGTGCCGCGCAGGATCGCCTCGCGCGCGGCACCGGGCGAGGCCGGCTGGTCGTCCCATTTGGTGTATTCGCGCACCAGCGCGCCCTGGTCGCGCGCGGTGTGGATCCAGTCGATCCACGGCCGGCGCTTGACCGCATCGACCGGGCCGGTGGCGCCGAGCACGACCATCGGCATGCGGTCGCACCAGGCGTTGAACATCGCCATGGAGGCGTGCAGCAGCCCGACATTGGAATGCACCGCGGCGGCCATGGCCTTGCCGGTGACCTTGGCGTAGCCGTGGGCGATGGCGACGGCGGCCTCCTCGTGCAGGCAGAGCAGCATCTGCGGCGCCGAATTGCCCAGATAGTTGACGATCGAGTCGTGCAGGCCGCGATAGCTCGCGCCGGGGGTGAGCGCGATATAGGGGATGTCGAGGGAGCGCAGCGCGTCGGCGATGATGTCGGAGCCGAAGCCCGGCGCGTTGGCGCCGGCCGGGGTCGGGCGTTCGACGCCTGCGACCGCCGGGTCGGCATTGGTCTTGGCGCGTGCGGTTGCGGATTGGGACGGCGTCATGGCGGGCATTCCTCGTGGTTGGAGTTTTGTCGCAGGTTGGGCCGCATCCAACCGGATCGCGGGCCGTTGCGCAACCGGGCGCAGCGTCTCAGGCCGGCACCGCTCGCCGATGCTTACGGTTGCAATCCGTAGCGGGATTTAACGCGGCATGTGGGAGCCCGCGGCGGCCCGCGGCGCGCACAAGGTGCGTGCGCCGGCCGTTGCCCGCCGCCTCGACCGCGCTGGCGTGGCAAATGCGCCGCCACGGCTCGCATTCCTGCACGACGGTCACTGATGCGAGGCCTGCACTTGCTCGGGCCCGCGCAATTTCTCGGTCAAAATTTCCAGGCTGTTGGCAAAGCTGTCGATGTCGAACCCGCGCGGATCGTCGTGACCGTCGCGGATGTCGGCGTCGATTGCGGCGTGAAACGCCGGAATGAGCCATTGCCCAGCGCGGACGCTGGCGATGGTGTAGAGCAAAGCGAGGCGGTCGTATTGCGCGGTGGTGAAGCCCGGGCTCGGCGCCTGCGCGTCATTGTGCCGGCCGTAGCCCGCAGCGGCGCGGCGCGGCTGGATCAGCTCGACGTGCAGGAACAGGCCCTTCAGCGTGCCGACGAAATCCACCGCACGCTCGAATTTGGTCTCGCGCCAAGGCACCGCGAAGTCGTGGTCCACGATCATGTCGCCGGAGCGATTGACGACGACATGGGCTTTGCCCCAGCCGTCGGCGCAATAATAGTTTTTCAGGTCGTTGAATTTTGCCGTCGAGTCGACGTCGTCCGGGAACGAGCGGTGGCCGTAGTTCGGCCCGCTGGTGTCGTGGATGACGAAGTAGCGCGCCGCCGGCGCCTGCGGATTGTTGTCTTCGGCCCGCGACACCGGCTGCCACAGGTGGGCGGCAAAATCCCATTCCAGATCCTGCTTCGACAGGAAGGCGCTCAACGTCTCGCGCGCGGGCAGGCCGGTGTCGCGGCCGATGCGGGTAGCGAGCGCATCGGGCAGGCTTTGCAGCGGCGCACTGAGATTGCGCGTGCCATCGAGGCCGCGCATCAGGCACAACGCCTGCTCGGCCGGCGTGCCGCGATATTCGAGGGCGTCCAGATTGAAGTCGCACGCGCCGCGGTTCTTGAGCACGACGGTCGGCAGCGCGTGCCGCGGCCTGCAGGTTTGGCTCAAGGCGCCCTGGATGGACGCGCACAGCATCGCGCCCGCAAGCGCGGCGGCAATCGCCGGCGGCTGAAGCAACGGCCAACAGATTTTTTTTCTTTGCAGCAGCACGGCCGGCGGTCCCAGGACAACGCGAACGCTCCACTATCGCTATCAACGCGCGTCCTGCCAAGCGGTGCCCGCGGCTCGGACGCGGCGCGACTATGCGAAATTCACGAGCGCCAGGCCGGCGATGAATGAACGTTCAGGAAGCGCAACCGCTGCGCTAGTCCTTGGCCCGCTCGACGTAGCTACCGTCGGCGGTCTGCACCACGATCTTGGTGCCGGTGGTGACGAAGGGCGGCACCATGGTGCGCACGCCGTTGGAGAGGACCGCCGGCTTGTAGGACGAGGCGGCGGTCTGGCCCTTCATCGCCGGCTCGGTGTCGACCACTTCGAGGACGGCCTTGGGCGGCAGCTCGATGGCGACCGGACTGCCCTCGTGCAGGCTGATGATCACCTCCATCTCGGGCTGCAGGTAGGCGGACTGGTCGCCGATGATATCGGCCGGCAGCGCCACCTGGTCGTAGCTCTCCATGTTCATGAAATGAAAGCCTTCGCCATCCTGATACATGAACTGAAACTTGTGGTCCTCGACGAAGGCACGCTCGACCTGGTCGGTGGTCTTGTAGCGCAGCGA
>JASHQO010000501.1 GCA_030039105.1 Xanthobacteraceae bacterium | reverse complement strand
GACGGCGCTGTGGACGATGCCGGCGCGGTCCGGCCATTTCGGCCGGGTCAGCGCGATGACGACGGCCAGCAGCAGCACGATGGCGATCATGCGCAACGACAAAAACGTCATCGGCTCGGCATAAGCGAGCCCCAATTTGGCACCGATGAAGCCGGATGCCCACAGCATCACGAACACGGCGGGCGCCGCAAAGATGGCAAGTTCATCGAGTGTCCGCGGCGGCGTTTCGTTGCCCGTCATGACCCGTCCGTCGATTCCGTCCACTTGCGCGGCGATTTGAATCGATTTTGTGGCACCCCGCTCACCAGCCGGCAATCTGCGGTGGCGCACACTATCGGCCGAGGATCATGGCTGGGAGGCGATTTTTCGCCCGCCAGCCGCACGCGAATGGAGCAGCGCATGCAGCGCCCGATAACCATGCTCGTTGCCGACGACTCCCACATCACGATGCAACTTTTGACCGACGCCGCCCGCGCATCGCAGCTACCGATCCGGCTCAGCACCACCGACAACGGACGCGATTGCCTGACGCTGCTCAACAGCTCCAACGTCGATCTCGCCTTCATCGACGTACACATGCCGGAACTGTCCGGCACCGAAGCGTTCTGGTCGGCGCGCAAGCTCGGCATCCAGACTTTCGTGACGCTGATGTCGAGCCCGCCCGCGACCGAAGCGGTGGACATGGCGATCCGGCTGCACGCCTATGAATTCCTGTTCAAGCCGTTCGAGGTCGACGACGTGCTCGCCATCATCAAGACCTACGCGCGGATCTCGGCGCCGACCAAAGTGCTGATCGTCGACGACTCCTCGACGGTGCGGCAAATCGTGCAGAAAGTGATCCGCGGCAGCATCTTCAATTGCGAGGTCACCGAGGCGGAAGACGGCGAAGCGGCCCTGACGCTCGCCCGCGGCGAGGCGTTCGACGTCGCTTTCCTCGACTGCAACATGCCGGGCCTGAACGGGCTTGCCACCATGAAGCAACTCGGCTTGATCCAGCCGTCGCTGAAGATCGTGATGATCTCGTCCGAGCACAACAGCGAAACCGAAAGCCAGGCGCTGGCCGGCGGCGCCTGCGACTTCCTGCACAAGCCGTTCAACTCGCCGGACGTCGACCGCGTGCTGCACGCGGCCTTCGGCCTGCGCTCGCCGAACCTGAAGGTATCGAGCAGCGCGCCGTCGTTCGACGTCGCCATCGAGGGCAGCACGATCCGGCTCGCGCATCGCGGCAGCGGCCACATTTTCGAATATCTGTGGTGCGAGAAGCCGCCGTATCTGCGCAACGGCGTGGTCCGGCCGGGCGCCGTCCGCGCCATCGCGCCGACCGACGTGGCGCCGGCGGCGGAGAAAACCGCCCTGCTGCAATTGCGCTCGGCCCGCCTGCTCGCGGCATAGCCGGCCGCGCTGCACAAGCCATTGTGGCGAAACCGCCGGCGAGGCATTGTTCCCGTCGAACCAGACGGGACGGAACCATGCCCAAGACCCCAGACTATTTCGCCGGCAAGACCATCATCATCACCGGCGCCGCGAGCGGCATCGGCCGCGCCACGGCGCTGATTTTTGCGCGCGAGCACGCCAACGTGGTGTGCGCCGACATCAACGAAGCCGGCGCCCGCGACGCCGCGGCCGCCGTCAACGACAAGGGCAGCCAGGCGCTGGCGCTCAAGGCCGACGTCACCAAGCGCGCCGAAGTCGAGGGCCTGGTCAAGCGCGCGGTCGATACCTTCGGCAGCGTGCAGTTTCTGTTCAATTCGGCCGGCGCCGCCATCCGCCGCGCCAAATTCCTGGAGATCGACGACGCGCTGATGCAGAAGACTTTCGATCTCAACGTCAACGGCACGTTCTACGGCATGCAGGCGGCGCTGCCGCATATGCTCAAGAACAAGTTCGGCGTCATCGTCAACATGGCGAGCATGGCGCATCGCCGCGGCGGCCCCGGCTCGTCGGTGCACTATGCCGCGGCCAAGGGCGCGGTGGTGTCGATGACCATGGGCGTGGCGCGCGAATATGCCACCCAGGGCATCCGCGCGCTGTCGATCTCGCCCGGGCCGATTCAGACGCCGTTTCAGGACGCCGCCGGCTCGTCGCCCGAACTGGTGCAGCGCTTCCTCGACGATATCCCGATGAAGCGGTTCGGCAAGCCGGAGGAGATTGGCGAGCTGGTGCTGTTCCTGTGCTCCGACGCCTGCCCGTTCATGACCGCGGATACGGTCTATGTGAACGGCGGCGGCGGCTGGCGCTGATACCGTCATGGCCGGACTCGTCTCGGCCATCCACGTCCTCGGCGGCTTGCGCATTTTCGGGACCTGGATGCCCGCGACAAGCGCGGGCATGACGACGTCGAGCATCAGCCGGCTCTCTCCTCGACCAAATTCACCAGATCGCGGGTGCGGGTGACGCCGTTCGGCCAGGCCTGGTCGAAATCGGCGACCAGGCCTTTGAACCCTGGCGACTTCATCGCCGCGTCGAGCCGCGCCATGTCGGCAAATTGATAGACCGCGTAATGCACGCCGGTGTCGACCGCGCTCCAGAACCGCCAGCACTTCTCCGCCTTGAACTCGTCGAGCGCCATCGGCAGGTGGTGGCGCGAATACCACCGATCGAATTTTTGCCGCAGCGGCTCCTCGACCACCGAGCGCACCATGAAATAGGCTTTGGCCATTTTGTCCTCCACATTGCTACCCGTCATCCTGAGGCGCTGCGAAGCGGCTCTCGAAGGACACCGCCGAGACGTCCGGGCCGACATTCTTCGAGGCCCGCTTTCGCTCGTATTTCAGCATGACGGTCAACATTCACTCGCCGCGGATGCCGGCGGCCTTGATGATCGGCCACCACTTCTCGACTTCGGCCTTGTGAAACGCGGCGAACCCTTGCGGCGTCTGCTGCTCCGGCGCCGCGACGTCGAGGCCGAAATCGGCGAGCTTCTTGCGCAATGCCGGATCGGCCAGCGCCTGCACCATGGCGCCGTTGAGCTTTGAGATGACGTCGGGCGGCGTGCCCTTCGGCGCGAAGAAGCCGAACCAGCCCAGCATGTAGAAGCCGGGCACGCCGGCTTCGTCGGCGCTTGGAATGTCGGGCATCGACGCCGAGCGCTGGGAGCTGAGATTGACCAGCGCCTTGATGGTGCCGGCGCGCACCTGCGGCAGCGCCACCGCGCCCTGCACCAGAAGGAGATCGACCTGGCCGGAGATCAGGTCGACCATCGCCGGCCCGGCGCCCTTGTAGGGCACGAACAGCATCTGCGTGCCGGTGAGCTTTTGCAGGAGGAGGCCGCCGACCTGGGCGGTGGCGTTCTGGTTGACGAACTTGGCGTCGCCCGGATGCGCCTTCATCCAGGCGACCAGCGCCTTCATGTCGTCGGCCGGAAACGCTTTCGGCGCCAGCAAGAGCTGTGGATTGACGGAGATCAGCCCGATCGGCGCGAAGTCGGTCTGCAGGTCGTAGGTGATGTTGTAGATGATGCCGCCGACATGGGTGTCCCATTGGCCGATGTCGATGGTGTAGCCGTCCGGCGCCGCGCGCGCCAGCCGACCGACCGCGATCGAGCCGCCGGCGCCGCCCATGTTCTCGACCACGACCGGCTGGCCGAGCGCCTGCCCCATCTTGTCGGCCATCAGCCGCGCCGCCAGATCGGTCGAGCCGCCCGGCGGAAACGGCACGATCAGGGTGATCGGACGCGTCGGAAAGCTTTGCGCTTGCGCTGGCGCATGGGCCGGGGCGACGAGGGCGAACAGCGCCAGTGTGACAACAACGATGAACGTTCGCATATGTCCGCCTCTCTCCAAATTCTTCGTCCGTTCCCGCGATAGTATGCGACTGCACTGCCAACGGTGAAGGGGCCTCAACCTTCGTCATGCCCGCACTTGTTGCGGGCATCCACGGCTTGGGCCGACGTCCAAACTGAGACGTGGATGGCCGGGACGAGAGCCCGGCCATGACGGAAACGGAATCTACCGAATCAACTTGCGGAAAACGTCGACGAAGCGGTCGACGTCGGCCTCGTCGTTGTAGACGTGCGGGCTGATGCGCAGGCGGCCGAGCCGCGGCGAAGCATAAACCTTTTCGGCAGCGAGCCGCGCCACCAGGTTTTTCGGCATGCCGCCGGAAAAGCCCAAGCTCAAGATATGCGGCGAGCGCACCCGCGCGTCGGGAATGGCAACGCCGGCGTCGCGCAAGCCTCCGGAGAGCCGCGCCGTCAGCATGGCGAGCCGTTCGACGATGGCCGGCCGGCCCCAGCCGTGCATCATCTCCATGCCGATCGCCGCCATCTCCATGGAGATGAAATGATCGCGCTCGCCCATGTCGAAGCGCCGGGCGTCGCCGACATAATTCAGGTCGGTGAAATACACCTCCTGCTCGGCGCGCACGGCGTGGCGGCCATAGCTCGTCTGCTCGAGCGGGATGCCGCCCTGGTGGCGCCTGGCGACGTAGAGGAAGGCGCGGCCGTAAGGCCCGACCAGCCACTTGTAGGTTGGGAACGCGACAAAATCCGGATCGAGCTTTTGCACGTCGACGTCGAGCACGCCGACGCTGTGGGTAGCGTCGATCAGCAGCGCGGCGCCGTGCGCTCGCAGCGCCGGCGCGACGCGATGCAGATCGACCACGCCGCCGTCGGACCAGTGCACCGAGGAGATCGAGGCAATGGCGATCGGCGGCGCGCCGGGACGTGCGACCGCGTCGAGCACCGCCGCGGTCCAATCGCCGTCGGCCGGCCGGCGTACCGCGTCGACGGTAAAACCGCCCTGCTCCGCCCGCGCGATCCAGTCGAGCACGGCGGAGGAATGATCGTCCTGCAGCACCAGCACGCGCGAGCCGGCCGGCACGGCGAAAATCTTGGCTGCGGTGGACACGCCGTAGCCGACCGAGGAGACCAGCGCCACGTCGCCGGGCGCCGCGTCGATCAGCGCCGCCGCGGCCTTGCGCGTGCGCTCGTATTGCGCTTGCGCGAACTCGTTGTCGATCGTCCACGGCCGCCCCTTGCGTCCGACCGCGGCGCGGGCGGCGTCCTGCGTTTTCAGCGGCAGCGGGCTATAGGACGCGGCGCTGAGATAGCAAATGTCGCGCGGGATATCGAACAGTGCACGTTGCGAGGCGAGCATGCGGATATTCCTTTCGGGCGCCACAGTAGCACGTCCGTCATTGCGAGGAGCGAAGCGACGACGCAATCCAGACGGCACCTCACTACTGGATTGCTTCGCTCCGCTCGCAATGACGGCAAGCGCCATCGTTCTCGCGATGGCGCTGCCACCCGAGGCTTGCGGCAAGCAAAAAGGACGGCACGAAACGACAGCCTTTTGGCCGAACGCGGAGCAAAGCCGGCGGTGGAGTCCGGCTTCTTCGTCCCGATCGAACCCGAGAAGGCCAAGAAAGAAAAGAAAGAAGGAAGGCGAAACGCCGACAGACGCGTACGGCAACGACCCGCACTTCGGCGCGGGCGCGCCCCAGCGGGGGCGCTCGCCTGTCGGCGTTCCACCACGACGCTTGCTGCAGCGAGCGAACGCCGCAGCTCAACTCCAGCCACGCGCTTCCTGCGAGGGGACTAGGTAGGAACGGGCGTTATCCGTTCCCGGCCCTCGTGTAGTGCAGCGGACTTTAGTCCGCGGACCGGTCGTCGTGCCGGCCGGGCGTGTCTGCCGAAGCCGCCTGGGAGCGGCGGTGACAAGCCGCCGCGCGCAGGAGCCGTCCCGCTCCGGCAGCCGACGTCACCGGCTGACGTTCCTTGCGAGCGGGATGTCTGCCGTTATGCAGACCGCAGCGGCGCTGTCAAAATATTCCCAGCGCGCAAAAATTTGCTGCGTCGAATCAAGGCGTTGCGAATCGCCCGCCGCGGCGCGCCGCGCGCCGTTTGCAGCGCACTCGCGCCAAAGATTCGCAAACCGGGGTTAAGTGCTTGCGGCGCCATCAAAACTAAAAAACGCGCTTT
>JASHQO010000500.1 GCA_030039105.1 Xanthobacteraceae bacterium | reverse complement strand
GCCATCGGCACGGTGTCGAACGTGGCGTCACGGTTATGCGACGAAGCGCAGCCCGGCCAGATCCTGATCAGCCCGCGCGTGCTGCTCGCGGTAGAGAACGCCGTCACCGTCGAGACCGTCGGCGATTTCGCGCTCAAGGGCATCCGGCGCCCGATGACGGCGCATAACGTCATTGCCATCAAATCGTCCGGCGATTGACGCGAGGCGTTGCTAGGCCGGCGTTTTTGCGCCGGCCGGCGGTCACCTGATCGCTTCGGCGCGGCGGCGAAGTCGCTTCGGGATACCCAGGCCGAGCGCCTTGGCGGTGTGCAGGTTGACGACGAGGTGGCACTGCTTCGCCAGCTTGACCGGAATATCGGCCGGATGCGCGCCGCGCAGAATCTTGTCGACGATGTCGGCGGCGCCGCGGAACAGGTCGCGGAAATCGGGCCCATAGGAAATCAGGCCGCCGGCCTCGATGTGATGGCGGAACGCCTGCATCGTCGGCAGCCCGGCGCCCGCCGCCAAGGTGTTGATGCCGATCTGATGGTGGGTCACGAACGGATCGGTGCAGACGTAAAGCGCGTCGACCTTGCCCTTCATGCCTTTGATGGCGGAAGCGATCTGCGATTCCTTGCGAACGTCGCGGATCGTCGTCGCGACCTTCAGCTTGCGTGCCGCCTTTTCCAGCGCCGCGATCTCGAGCTTGACGTTGGCGCTGCCGCGATTGCCGACGATGCCGAGCTTTTTCATCTTGGGAACGGCCTGGTGCAACAGTTGCAACCGCCTGCCGGCCAGCGCGGTTTGCCCGTTCGACAGGCCGGTGACGTTGCCGCCCGGATGGGCCATGCTGCGGACCAAGCCGGTATTCGCCGGATCGCCGGCCGCGGCAAAGACGATCGGGACCGTTTTGGTTGCCTTCTTGGCGGCGGCAACTGCCGAGGTGCCCGCGGTGACGATGACGTCGACGCCGTTGCCGGCGAAGGCCCTTGCGATTTTTTCGCAGCGGTCGGTCTGGCCGTCGGCCCAGCGATAATCGATCTCCAGGTTGTGGCCGCTGATCCAGCCCTGATCGCGCAATTGCTGTTCAAACGGCGCGATGAATTCGCTCCAAGCGGCGGGTTTGGTGGCGCCGAGAAAGCCGATTGTCGCCGGCCGTTCCCAACGTTGTCGTTTGATGAATGCAACCGCGTTCATGATGATGCCCCTCATCTGAAATCGGCTTTCCAGACACAGGAATGCCGAAAGCCGAATGGCCTGGCAAATACTACAACCAGCAAGGTCTGCCCCGATTGATCTCCCGTCAAGGTACCTTGGCGCCACGGCGACGACAGTGACGCAAGACACAGCGTGCTCGCGAACGGGCCGCTAGCGTGCCGCCGATTGCCGCGGCGGCCCAAGCCGGGCTGCCGGAACATGGCGAAGGGCCGCGTGGTGGCTTTGCGCCGATCAATCACGACGGGACTGGAGGCCATGCAAGCGTCGGATTGTTTGCGTCCTTACCGCTCTCTTAACGGCACCGATCGCGCCGGTGCCGTTCGCCGTTGCCGTTCGCCGTTGCCGCCATTTGCGACGCAAATCGCCGGCCACGCACACGCCTTTGTTTGCCCCGACGTTGACCTCAATCCAGAGCGGCACTTGGCGCGGCGACATTGCCGTTGCAGACATCAGGGGGTAGGTCCACAATGCGTGTAGATGTACGCGAATTGATTGAACGTCAGCCGCGACATTGCGGTGTTGCCTTGCTGGCGGAGGCAACAGGCAAGGGGCGAGCGATGCCTGACACGGCCGTGCGGAACGGCAGCAAATTGCTGGAGCGGTGTGCGCTGTTCAGCGCGCTCGACGAGCAAGGGCGGCGCGAGCTGGTCTCGCACGCTTGGCCGCGCAGCGTCGCGGCCGGCGAGCCGATCTGTCATCTCGGCGATCCCGGCCACAACATGATGGCCATCGCGGTCGGCACCGTGCGCATTTCGCTGCCGACGGTGCGAGGCCGCGAGATCATCCTGGCCGATCTGCCGGCCGGCGAATTGTTCGGCGAGATCGCGATGCTCGACGGCAAGCCACGGTCGGCCAACGCCACGGCGTTGACCAAGTGCGAGCTATTGGTCCTGGAACGGCGCGACGTGTTGCCGATCCTGGAGAAATATCCGGTGGCGTGCCTGAAGATGATGGAAATCCTGTGCGCGCGGATCCGCCGGTCCGACGAGCGCATGTCGGACATCGCCTTTTTCGATCTGCCGGCGCGCCTGGCAAAGACGCTGCTGCATTATCCGTCCCAAGGCCACGGTCCGGCCAAGCTGTCGCTGTCGCAACGCGAGCTGGCCGAGATGGCCGGCGGCACGCGCGAGAACGTCAACCGCTGCATGCGCGAATGGCAGCGGCGCGGCATTTTGGAACTGAAAGACCGCTGGACCATCATCCTCAAGCCTGAGGTGTTGCGCGGCTTCGTCGGCGAAGGCTGAGCGCCGGCGTTTATTCTTCCACGAACCCGGGCAGCAATATCGGTGCATCGTCATGGGCCGGTGCCGTGCGGCCGCTTGTCATCCCGCGCCAGCGCCGCCGCGCTATTTTGCGCTGTGACGAGCGGCACACGCCGGTCGCCGGCGCCGCCCATAAGGTGACGACGCCGTCGAACGGCCCGCCTGCGATGCGACGGCGCGGGCCGCAACACTGGGAGTGCCCGATGACTCATATGCCCGTGACGCGAGAGCTTCGGCCGGCGCTGAAGCGTGCCGCTCGCCGCAACACCGCGGTCGATACCGTTTGGCGCTGGATGGCGACGGCGACGACCAATCCGGATCTCCTGGCCGTGGTCCTGTTCTGCGTGATCGGTCTCGGACTGACGATCACGGTGCTGCTGCGCCATCCCGACCTTGGCGTCATGAGCGAACGGCTCGACCTCTTCCAGTGATGGCGCCAATGCTGCCCGCCCACGACGAGCGCGCCAGCCACCCGCAGGTCGCCTGCGGCGGCGTCGGCGCGGCGCGCGCTTTATTTGCGAATTGTCAGCGGCTTTTGACGGTCGCGTTGCCGCGCGGCCTGCGTTCGCGCCGCAACTGAATCGCTGCGTTCGGCTTCGGCAGCGCCGACCCGCGTTCCTCCAGTCACCTGTTGCAGGCCGGATACATCGCGGACAGCTCGGAGCCGCGCAGGAAAAGCACCTGCGGCCGCAGCCCGCCGTGCCGACTGATCCAGCGGCGGATGTTGCCGGGATAGTGCGACCACAGAATCTGGTTACCCTCGCTATTGACGATCTGGTCGCCCGACGGCGTCGGATCCCACGCGGTATGAAACTCGAGCACGGCCTGGGACGTGACGCAGATCCGATTGGCCGGAATGATGCCGAACAGCATGGTGCACGCCGAGGCGCAAAGGCCGTCGATCTCGACGCGTTCGCCCGATTTTCGCAGCGCCTCGTAGCGCGCCAGATAGGCGCCGATCTGGCCGCCGCGGTCGTCGGAGATTCGCAGCGTTGCGCAAGCCGGAGCAACGTACGCCATTACCAGCAGCAGCGTTGCCGCCACCGCCATGCACGCCCTCATCGCGTTCCCTCCGGGTTTTATCGTTGTGATTCGAGACTAGCCGGCGATAATTTCTTTGCAAGGGAATTTGAGTGAGGCGGCGCGCCGCAAACGCGCGACGGTGAAGCTCTCGAGACGCGCACAAACAAAAAAGGGGCGAGCCGAAGCCCGCCCCCTGATTCACGACCGCTGCTGTTAGTACTTCAGGACCAGTTCGTTGTAGCCGATGCTGCCGCCGCCATTGACGGCCGGGTCGGTCGACGCGCCGGTCGCCGGTTGCCGCGGAACCATGGCATAGGCATTCAGCCCGTTGCGATGAACGGCGATCTGGCCGGTCTGCGCAGCGGCCTGGCTGCTGTTGTCCGCCACGATGTTGCCCGATCCGGCTTCCGGATCGAACGACTGGGCCAGCGCCGGGGAGGCGATGCAGATCGCCACGATGGCGGCGATCGCGAGCTTGGACTTCGACATGGTCTGTCTCCTCTGGTGCGAACAAGCAAGAGCGGGATGCCCTTGCGTTCGATGGCCGGAATCTAGGCGGCGCCACGCCGATTCCCGTGTGCCAGGGATCACGCGACGAGCGTGCCGCACGTCACCGCCGCACGTGTGCTCGGAGTCACAGCGATTTGGTGCGCGACGCGACCTGAGAGAATCCGAAAAGCGGCTTCAACATCGCGAAGCTGTTTGACGGCGTGGCACGCCGTGCTCGCGATAGCGCGCGGCTTGATTGAGCCGTCGCTCGCGGTACGGTCGAACTTGAGAAAGATGGCTTGCCGAGCCGTAGCTCGCGTCCGCCAGCCCGCCTTCGCCGTTCGGCTGCGGCGCGGCAGCCCTCACTCGCTTCGCAAGCGAAGGCTGGTGGGCGCTGTAGGGATCGAACCTACGACCTCTCCCGTGTGAAGGGAACGCTCT